>NZ_JACTAC010000050.1 GCF_014486675.1 Flavobacterium macrobrachii | reverse complement strand
CTTTAGTATATTCTGGAACAGCGTTATTATCACCATATACCAAATATTGAATATTTGGAATTGATTTTTTGGCTTCTGCACAAGATTTAATCATTGTTGTAACATCTTTCAACTCAAAAATTCTTGCAGCAGCAACTACTGTTGGAATATCTTTTAACTTTTCTGGTTTTGGAGCAGGAACAAACAATTCGTGATCAACGCCATTGTAAATAACATCTATTTTATCAGGATTGGCTCCGTACATTTTTTCCCAAGTCATATTAAACTTGTTAACAGAAAGTATTGCATCTGCTTTGTAATATACTAACTCTGTTATACTTTCCGAAAAACGAATTAATAATTTTTTTAGAAAGAATGAATATTCAGATGAATTTATAGCAATTAATCGTTCTCTAATAAAAACTCCATGTTCGGTAGCTACTATTGGAGTATCATATTTATATTTTAAGACTAATGCAGGAATTACCGGAAAACCTGATATTGTTAAATGAGAAATATCAACCTTTGGAACATCAATTGAAAGCGGAATTAAAAATCTATAAATCCATCTCATTCCTAAAGTCAAATCATGTAAAGTAGCCTTTTCTTTGTCATTAGCTATGATTTCCTTAACTAGTGAACAAAATGATTTCCAAACTTCTTCATGTAACATTGTTTTCTTGTAATCATGTGTTTGAAAATAAGACCACATGTTATAAATAACAGTATCAAAATCAGCTGCAACTCTAACGTCTGAATAAATACTCTTGATTAATTTTTCAAAAATTGGAATAAATTTTTCTTTAATATCTTTTTCGTCAGCTCTTTCTTTAGTTTTAATTATTTTGTAGAATTTTTTACCATAATCAACCATTTCTTGAGGTTCAAGTGGTGACCATAAAGGAACTTGAATTACGTCTTTGACATTTTCTCCTAGTTCGTATTTAGGTTTTAATTCATAATTTGCATTAATTGAATACAATGAAAAATTTGCGTTTTTAACTTCATTACATAGCATATGTGACCAAGTTGAAACACCACCACCATTAAATGGATAAGTTCCTTCTAAAATCAATAATACATCGTACTTATTTTTCATGATATTTTGTTTTATATTCAACAACATTTTGATAACAAAAAGCTGTTTGTAATTGACTATTAATAACATGACAAATTTATTTCGAAAATGAAAAATATAACCATTTCTGACAATATATCTGTTAAAACCAAAAATAATATCGACGAAATGCAATTAGGTGAAAATTATATCGATGTAGTGCAAAGGCAGTTTTTGTGAAAATGGCCTTATTTTGAATAAAAATCAGGGTTTGAAGTCGCACATTTATTGCAAAAAAGACTAAAAATTAATCTTATCTCTAAATTTTTTACCAATAGCAAGACTTAATTTTTGTTTGTAGTCTTCTATCAACCATTCACGATAATTCTTACTAGTTTTGCCTAAACAATTGATGAACTGTTTGACGCGACTTTCTATATCGTCAAAAAGAAGTTTTGAAAGCATTCGAGCTTCATATAATTCGTCGGAATTATCAACACACATTGAAGCATGTTGATCTATTGATTTATCCATAACTACTTTTGAACGAAGATTTTGCTTTGTGATAATCTTAAATTCTTCTTCTACATCAAAGCTAATGTTAGTTGAGTTTTTAAATATTTCTCTAACCGCTTCAGGCATTTGATAATTGAAGTTTTTTTCGATTTCGGCATCATCTCTTAAATTCTCCAAATAATATTCGGGGTTTTTAAAAATATGTTGCCAATCAACCGGTTCATTCCAAAGTCCAAAACGTAATGCATTGTTTCCTAAATCAATAATTGAAAACTCTGATTTGTTAGGCAATTTTCTCGAACCACGACCAATCATTTGAAAATAAAGTGTTAACGATTTTGTTGCTCGATTAAGAATAATTGTTTCAACTGTTGGTTCATCAAAACCTGTAGTTAAAATTCCAACTGAGGTTAAAATGGCATCTGGTGTTTTTTTGAACCATGCCAGTATATCTTTTCTATCGTCGTTGGAAGTAGTGTTGTCCAAATGCTTTATTGGAAATCCCGCTTCTTTGAATGTGTCATATACATAAAGCGAAGTGTTAATTCCGTTATTGAAAATTAGCGTTTTTTTACCCAATGATTTTTCGGTATATGCATGCAACAATTTTTCTTGCATAATCATGTTCATATACAAATCATCGGATGATTTAACAGTGTAATCGCCGTTAATTCCAACTTTTAACGAAGTTAATCCAACATCATAACTATAGGTTGTAGCTTTTGCCAAAAATCCTTGATCAATAAGTGTTTGAATGGTATCACCAACAATTAATTCGGAATAGTTTTGATACATTGGCAACTTGATATTTGAGCTCAATGGAGTTGCAGTTACACCAAGTATAAAGGAGTTTTTAAACGATTTTAATAATTTTCGAAACGAATTATAATGTGCTTCATCGATAATAACCAATCCAACATTATCAATCAACAGTTTTTCGTCGTTTAATCTATTTTTCAAGGTTTCAACCATGGCAACAAAACAAGGATATTCCTCTTGATCGGGTAATTCTTTAATATTACTATTGATTATTTTGTTTTTTACGCCAAAACCTTTAAGCATTTTTGATGTTTGTTTACAAAGCTCAATTCTATGAGTTAAAACCACTACTTTTTTATCGTTTTTAGATAAATAGCGTCTAACAATTTCCGAAAAAATTACTGTTTTTCCGCCACCAGTTGGTAATTGATATAATAAATGATAATTATTTGGCGCATTGTCAAGTCGGTCAAAAATCTTGTCGATATCCTTGACTTGATAAGCATAGAGTTCTTTTTTATCTTCTATTTCCAAAATAATATCGTTTTTTGACATTTGGTTTCTGCTAATTTGCAAAAGTAATACTAAAAATCATTTTAATTTTTGTCTGTTAAAAAATTAACTATTTTATTATATTCAAAAAACATTAAATAGCTTTGCTTAAAATTTTTAATCATGACAAAATTGTTCAAATTCATTGCTATTGCCGAAGGTATTTCATACTTGGTTTTATTTTTTAATATGTTGATAATCAAACCTACAAATATCGATTTATATAAAACATTACTCTACCCAATTGGAATGGCGCACGGAATATTATTCATTGCTTATGTGCTATTGGCATTTTTAATTAAAAAAGAACAAAATTGGAGTTTTAAAGATTTAGCAATCGTTCAAATGGCTTCGCTCCTACCTTTTGCTACTTTCTATATTGAAAAAAAATATGTAAAAAATGCATAAACTACTAGAGAAATTATATGGTTGGAGTTATCCTTTACTAAAAAAACTTGATATAGGCGAAACCTTTTCAGCTTATGTAAGTTTGGCTATCAATATCGTTTTATTGTGTACAATTGCCTATTTTATTTTTCAGTTATTTCGCTATTTTTTAGTAAGAGCAATGATTATTATTGCCCGAAAATCCAAAACTAGATTTGATGATTTTTTGGTTACCAATAAAACTGCAAAATACATTTCTCATTTAATTCCGTTACTGTTTATTTACAAATCGGTTCCAGTAATTCTGAAGAATTTTGTCTATTGGGAAGATATTTTCGGTAAGCTTGTTGGAATATATATTGTAATATTAAGTTTATGGATTACTAAAACCATTTTTAATGCGCTTCGCGATTATTTAAAGCAAAATCCGTCTTATAGAGATAAACCAATTGATAGCTATATTCAAGTGATAATGATAGTGTTATGGATTTTTGGTTTCTTTATAATTGTTTCTAAAATCTTTGATATTAATACCGGAAGAATGCTCGGTGCTTTTGGAGCTATTTCGGCAATTATTATATTGATTTTCAGGGATACAATTTTGGGTTTTGTTGCTAGTGTTCAAGTTTCGTTAAACGATATGGTTCGAATTGGCGATTGGATAACTTTTGACAAATTTGGTGCCGATGGCGATGTAATCGAAATCAATCTTGCTACGGTAAAAGTCAGAAATTTTGATAATACTACAACGACAATTCCAACCTACAGCATGATATCAGATTCGTTTAGAAACTGGCGCGGAATGATTAATTCTCCAGGAAGACGAATTAAAAGACATATTTTAATCAAAGCAACCAGTATTCGTTTTCTACAAGAAGATGAACTCGGCGAATTGAAAAAAATACATTTGGTTTCAAATTATATTTCGCAAAGACAAAATGAAATCAACAAGTTCAATGCAATGCATGAAGTTGATAAATCGTTATTAATTAATGGTCGAAACATGACTAATTTTGGATTATTCAGAAAATATATTACCCAATACTTAAGTCAATATCCAGGTTTGAACAAAAAAATGATACTGCTTTGTCGTCAATTACAACCAACACCACAAGGAATTCCTTTGGAAATTTATGCATTTTCAAACGACAAACGTTTTGAAAATTACGAATACATTATGGCAGATATTTTTGACCATATTTTTGCCTCAATTCCCTATTTTGATTTAGAAATTTATGAACTTTCGTCGGATAAATTCGACTAATCGGTCAATCTATCTTTTATGTATTCTATTTGAGTTTTACCGTGCGCTTTTGGTTTTCCGTCTTCACCAAGACTTACCATAGTTATAGTATCAATGCTGATTATGATTTCTCTTGTCATCATGTTTCGTACTTGACAAGTGAGCGTTATAGACGAATTTCCAAACTTTACCACATCGATTCCAATTTCAACAATATCACCTTGCTTAGCGGAACTTCTAAAATTAATTTCCGACATGTGTTTGGTGACTATTTTAGGATTTTGAAGTTGAATAATAGAATACAAAGCCAATTCTTCGTCTATCCAAGCTAATAATCTTCCTCCAAAAAGTGTGCTATTAGGGTTTAAGTCCTCTGGTTTTACCCATTTTCTAGTGTGAAATCTCATTTAGTTTTAATTATTAAAATTGGTTCTAATAAAATAAAATTATATCTTTTGTAAAATTATGATTAAAATTCATAATTTAATTCCATCTTCCTACGAAAAAAATTGATTATTAAATGTAAACCTATATATTTGCATACAATTAACATTCATTTTTACATCACAAATCTTAGATTTATGAAAAAACATCTACTTGTTTTAGCTTCTTTTTTAACTGTTTCACTAACAACCTTAAATGCTCAAGAAACAGTTTCTGCAGCTGACAAAAAGAAAGCTAAAGAATTGAAAGAGCTTGAACCAGATCAAGAAATTGTTTACGATGCCTACAATAGATGGTCAATTGAGTTTGGTGTAGGTCAAGCAAAAGGTATCAGACCATATAACGATGGTTATTATTCAAGTTATCCCTCAAAACTATTTGGAGGTATTCAAATAAATTCTTTTGGCGTTGGTGCAAGATACATGATAAGTCCAAAATTTGGTATGAAATTTGGTTTGAATTACGACAAATTTACTGATCAAGATGGTAGCGGAAGTTTAGATTTTGAAACATTCCAATATAGAGCAAATTTTGAAGGTGTTGTTAATGCCATAAGATTATTCAATGTTGAAGAATCTGCTGGAAGATTTGGCTTGTTACTTCATGGTGGTATTCAAGTTTCAAGAATGACATCGGATGTTTTAGACTTGAGTGAGTTAAACGGAGGATTAATAGTAGGTTTCTCTCCTCAATTCAGAATTACAAAAACTATTTCAGTATTTGGTGATGTTAGTTTGCTTAACAACTTCAGACAACACTTCAATTGGGATGGTTCAAACTCAGACGTATCAAATAATCTTTCTGGACAAATGGCTTCGTTTTCATTTGGTTTATCATTCTCTTTTGGAAATGAAAAAATTCACGGAGATTGGGCAATTATTGAAGATCCAAAATCTAAAGAACTTAAAGAGCTTGAATCAAGAATTGGAGATATTGAAACTCTTATGAATGATACTGATAAAGACGGAGTTCCTGACTATTTAGATGTTGAAAATAATTCTCTTCCAGGTGTAGCTGTTGATACTAAAGGAAGGATGGTTGATTTAAACAACAATGGAGTTCCTGATGAATTAGAAAAATTTGTTGACAAATCAATAACTAACAACAATAACAATATGGCTGTTAGTGATGGAATGGTTACTAAACTAATCAATGATGGTTATATTGCTGCATACTTCGATACAAATAAAAGAGTACCGACAACTGCTTCAACAGATAATATAGGTTTTGTTCTAAATTATTTAAAAACAAATCCAGGTAAATCAGTCGATATCATTGGATATGCCGATGAAATTGGTAGTACAGAATACAATGACAAGTTATCTAGCGATAGAGCTGAAAGTGTAAAAACAATTTTAATCAAAGCTGGTATTGAACCTTCTAGATTGAATATCTTAGCAAATGGTGTAGACAAATCAGTTGATAAATCATCGGAATATGCTAGAAGATTAGTTAGAAAAGTAATTTTCAAAATAAAATAACTATTAACAATTAGTTATTAATAACTTAAATAACCTCTGTAAATTACAGAGGTTATTTTTTTTTAACTTTATAAGAAAAAATGGAAGCTAGAGACAACCACGTTCTTGAAATTAGAGGCGAAGCTTTAGGAACAATTACCAATCAATCTTCGAATGAAGAAGTTTTCCAAAATAAAACACTTCGTCCAATTCTAAAACTACAAAACGACTTATTCATTGCCGTATTCATTAACTATGCAGTTAAACAGAAAGGTGTTTTCTTTTCTTTATCTCCCGAAAAAAAAATGGCATATATAGAAAATGTTATTCAGCGTGATATCAAATTCAGAAACTCATTAAAAGGAATGGTATTTGGACTATTTACAGTTCATGAATATAACGAATACATCCAAAATTCATCCAACCTAAATAAACGAATGATGAATATGCTAATCGAACGTTTAAAAAGCCAAATTCAACTCATAACAATTGAAGAATAATATTTTTCATCTCTTTTTTACTTAAAAATCAATTTTTTTAGTATAAAAATCAATTGAGAAGAAAATCTTGTTATCTTAATTTATTGACAATTATTAAAATCTTTAAGTGATTTAGGTTCTTTTTTTAGTAATTTTTCAATACCAAAATATCAATAACTATTTTATCGTAAAATTTAATCCTAATTAAATTTTTAAATATTTCACAATGTTTTTTTTATTATAATTGTTAAAACAATTAACATTTATGAAAGAAGAATATTTTAAATGGTACTCACCTAACCTAAGTCGCGAGATTGAAATGTTAGTTTTTGGTCATGCAGGATACCCAGTTATCCTATTTCCTACATCTATGGGAAGCTTTCACGAAAATAAAGACCAAGGATTAATTGAAAGCGCACGATGGTATATAGAACAAGGATTAATTCAAATATTTTGTCCAAACAGTATTGATAAAGATAGTTTTTATAATAAAAAAATTCATCCTGTTCATCGAATTCAAAATCATGTTTGGTATGATAAAATGATTTGTCACGAAATTGTAGAACGAGTAAAAAATAATACTCGTGCAGCAAAAGTTGTCGTTGCAGGTTGCAGTTTTGGAGGTTATCATGCCGTTAATTTTGCTTTTCGTCATCCAGGTTATGTCAGTCATGTATTTTCTATGAGCGGTGCTTTTTCAATCAAAAGTTTTATGGATGGACATTGGGACGATGATGTGTTTTACAATTCGCCCGAAGATTATTTGCATGGTTTAAACGATGGTGAACTCTGGAATATGGATATTATTCTTGGAACATCCAATTGGGATATATGCTTTGATGCAAATTTGAAACTAAGTAAAATTCTAGCACAAAAAGACGTTCCTCATTGGCTTGATGTTCGCCAAGATAGAGAACACGATTGGCCAGTTTGGAGAGAAATGTTTCCACATTATTTATCTCGAATTAAATTTTTCTAAAAACATACAATAACATTAAATAAAACTAAGAATATGAAAAAAATAGGTATTTTATTTGGAATGGAAGATACATTTCCGCAGGCATTCATCGACAGAGTAAATTCAAAAAAAATTAAAGGAATCGTTGCCGAAGCCATAACCATTGATAAAGTCGTACAAAATAAACCTACAGAATATGCAGTAATAATTGATAGAATTTCGCAAGACGTTCCATTTTATCGTGCGTATTTAAAAAATGCCGCTTTAACTGGAACTCATATCATTAATAATCCATTTTGGTGGAGTGCTGATGATAAATTTTTCAATAACTGTTTGGCAGATGTACTTGGCGTTCCGTTACCTAATACTGTAATTCTTCCATCGGCAGAACATCCAACCGATACAACTTCAAAATCGTTCAGAAATCTTGCTTTTCCTTTAGATTGGGATGGTATTTTTGATTATATCGGATTTCCAGCTTATATGAAACCTTATGCTGGCGGTGGATGGAAAAACGTATATAGACTAGAAAACAAAGAAGAGTTTTGGGAAAAACATCGTGAAACCGGGCAATTAGTAATGCTTTTACAAGAAGAAATTGTGTTCCAAGATTACTATCGCGTTTATTGTTTGGGCGGAAAAGCCGTTAGAATTATGCCTTATGAACCAAGACATCCACATCACTTGCGCTACGTAGTTGAAAATCCAAATACCGATAAAAAACTGATGGCAACGATAAAAGATTATACTTTACGTCTTTGCAAAGGTCTAGGATATGATTTCAACACGGTAGAATTTGCTGTTCGAGATGGAATTCCTTACGCAATTGACTTTGGAAACCCAGCACCAGATGCAGAATACACTTCGGTTGGTGCTGAAAATTTCGAATGGGTTGTAGAAGAATCGGCTAAAATGGCGATTGATTTTGCTAAAAAACACAAAGACGGAAAAATGAACCTCACTTGGGGAACATTTATCAAGGATTCTGTTAAATAGTTTTCAGTCTCAGTAATCAGTAAACACACTGAGAACTGCGACTGCAACTGAACACTAAAAGTAATGATTATGTCAAAAAAATTACCAATATTCACACTTGGCGTAGAAGAGGAATATCAAATTATTGACCCCGAAACTCGTGATTTGCGTTCTCATTTATCCAAAATTGTAGATGGTGCTAAAATTATTCTTAACGAACAGGTAAAAGCTGAAATGCACCAATCTGTTGTTGAAGTTGGAACAAATATTTGCAAAAATATAAAAGAAGCTAAAGACGAAATTCGATTTCTAAGAAGTAAAATTGTTGAACTTGCCCATAAACAAGGTTTAGTTGTTGGCGGTGCAGGAACGCATCCTTTCTCTCGCTGGCAAGACCAACCTATAACGGATGATCCGCGTTACCATCATATTGTTAATGAATTGCAAGATGCTGCTCGTTCTAACTTAATATTTGGAATGCATTGCCACGTTGGTATCGAAAATCGTGATATTGGTTTGCAATTAATGAACCAAGCAACCTATTTTTTACCCCATATTTTTGCACTTTCAACCAATTCTCCTTTTTGGGAAGGAAGAAATACGGGTTATAAATCCTTTAGAACCAAAGTTTTTGATAAATTTCCACGAACGGGTTTACCAGAATATTTTGATAGTGTTCAGTCATATGATAACTATTTAGATACGTTGGTAAAAACAGGTTGTATTGATAATCCAAAGAAAATTTGGTGGGATTTACGTTTGCATCCATTCTATGATACAATTGAATTTCGTATCACCGATATGAGTTTGACCGTAGATGAAGCCATGTGTATCGTTGCTATCATTCAAGCTATTGTAGCAAAGCTATATAAATTAACCGTTTCAAATACAAGCTTTAACATCTATCGAATTGCATTGATAAAAGAAAATAAATTCCGTGCTGCTCGTTATGGAATCGAAGGAAATATGATTGATTTTGGACTGAAAGAAGAAGTTGAAACCAAACTTTTATTGCATGAGTTACTAGATTTTATTGACGATGTTGTTGATGAATTAGGCAGTCGCGACGAAATTAATTATATCCATACCATTTTGAATGAAGGAACTGGAGCTGATAAACAATTACGCGTTTTTGAACAAACCCATGATTTATCCAAAGTAGTTGATATGATTACAAGTGAATTTACTAGAGGTTTATAAAATTATAATTGATTTTTGAAATTGACTTTTGAAGTTGATTTTTTGAATTTGACATTGAAATTGAAAAAGTTATCTTTGCATCATCAAATAGTTAAATAATGAGCAACCCAATTCGTGTAGCAGTTTTAGACATGTATAATGGCGAACCCAATCAAGGAATGCGCTGTATTATAGACATTATCAATCGATTTAACCAAATGGTTACTTTTCAGATTTTTGATGTTCGAGGTAAAAATGAATTCCCTGATATTAAAAAGTTTGATATTTATATTTCCACTGGCGGGCCAGGAAATCCATTGGAAGGCGACGGAAATTGGGATTTAAAATGGTATGATTTTATCGACCAATTGTGGCAATGGAACAAAGAACAAAAGACAAAAAAACACGTTTTATTTATTTGTCATTCGTTTCAAATGGCTTGTCATCACTTTGGTTTGGCTACATTAAACAAACGAAAATCTACTTCTTTTGGCGTAATGACTATTCATAAAACCGAAGATGGAACAACTGATTCAGTCCTTGAAGGCTTGCAAAATCCATTCTACGCTATTGATAGCAGAGATTATCAAGTGGTGCAACCAAAATTGAGTATTTTCAAGAAAAAAGGCGCTCAAATTATTGCTTTGGAAAAAATCCGAAATCATGTTGAATACGAACGAGCGATTATGGGAGTACGATTTTCGGAGTATTTTGTTGGATTACAATTCCATCCCGAAGCCGATGCCTTGAGCTTTGTTGCTAATCTTAAAAGCAAAGAAAAAAGAGAAAATATCATTGCAATGAAAGGAAAAACCAAATTCCGTGACATGCTTGAGGATTTATTGGACGAAGATAAAATCTACAAAACCAATGAAACGATTATCCCGAATTTCCTCCGAATTGCTATAAACGATTTGATGAAACATAAAAAAACGTTATCTAATTAGTATCAAGTAAAAAGTATTAAGTATCAAGACTATATTTTGACTGTCAAAATCTTAATACTTAATTTTCCTGTCTTAATACTTAATACTTTAGTCTTAATACTCAACCAATGAACACCAACTATAGAAATCAATTCAACCAGGCTTTTTCAGTAGAAAAATACATTGCTTTTATTGACGACATCAATTCTGATTTTGATTACAAAGTAACCTTTAGAATCGGAGAAACACCTTTTTTTATTCCCAATGAATTAAAAGAACAATTGTTCGAAGGTTGCCAACAAGTGATTGATTTTATTCAGCGCGATGATTTCAAAAGTTTAACCGAAAGAGCTTTGGAACTCAACAGAAAAGTACCAAATGATGATAATCATACTACATTTTTAGCCATCGATTTTGGAATTTGTGAAGAAGATGGAAAAATCGTTCCGAAGCTGATTGAAGTACAAGGATTTCCATCCTTGTTTAATTTTCAAAATCATTTATCAGAAAAATTTGTTTCGCATTACCCGTTTTTATCAGAACTCACACCTTTTTTGAATGGTTTAAATCAAAAAAGCTATTTAGCTTTAATCAAAGAAGTTATCACTAATAACATTCCAATAGAAAATGTAATTCTGCTAGAAATTGAACCTGAGAAACAAAATACCAAAATCGACTTTTATTACTGCAAGAAAGACCTCGGAATTCCGTTTGTTTGTGTAACCGAATTATACGAAAAAGGAAATCAGTTGTTTTATAAAAATGACAAAGGTGAAGAAATTCAAGTAAAGCGAATTTACAACCGTGTTATTTTTGACGAATTGGATTTACGGACTGATTTACAACTCAATTTTGATTTCTCAAAAAGCTATGATGTAGAATGGGCTGGACATCCGAACTGGTTTTTCCGAATTAGTAAATTCATTTTGCCTTATTTGAAAGGAAAGTATTTTATAGAAACCACACTCCTTTCCGATTTAAAGGAAATTCCAAATGATTTAGAAAACTATGTCTTAAAACCTTTGTTCTCTTTCTCTGGAAGTGGCGTTATTTTCCACGTAAAACGAGAAGATATCGAAGCCGTTACCGAAAAAGATTTATATATTCTTCAGAAAAAAGTACACTACAAACCCATCATTCAAAGTCCTGACGGATTAGTAAAAGCCGAAGTTCGCTTGCTAGCTGTTTGGCCAAAAGATGACGAAAAACCAACACTAGTAACCAATTTAGTTCGACTAAGTCGTGGCGAAATGATTGGCGTAAAATTCAACAAAGACAAAGATTGGGTTGGCGGAACGGTTGGAATGTTTGAGAAGTAGTATAAATTACTATTATTTTAAACACAAACTTGTCATTTCGTAGAAGGAGAAATCCAATAAGAATGGGTTTAATAGATTAACATAAAAGAAATTATGCAAAAAGAGCTTATTAAAATTATTGAACTAGAAAATAGTAATGATTTTGAGTTAGCATTTCTAGAATATGATAATTTATACAATCAAAATAAAAGTGATTTCGAAGTTTGGAAATATTTTTATTTTTTTCTTTGGATAATAATAGAAAATATGCCTAATGATTTTGTTGAAAAAATACAAAGAGAAGAAAGGTTAAAAGAAATGTTTTCTGATGGTAATTCAAAATTCACAAATAATCCTGAATTTAATTTTATTGTAGGTTACACAATGTCTATTTTTCCATATGAGTTTGGAGATTTTGACGAATATGAAAAAAAAGCAGAAGAGTTACTTGAAAAAGCAAGAAATCTTGACCCAATTAATCCAATTTATAAAATGGTTTATTTAAGTAGTTCTATAGATGACAATTCAGAAGAATATCTTTTGGCTTCGGCTGAAGCTGCACAAATTGTAAAAGAAAAATATAACGGTATCGGACTTTATAATGATTATTTTATTCAAGTTTTATATAGGATATAAACTCTATATCGATTCAATACAAAAAGTTGAATTGAAGTGACTATTATGTGATTTCTCCTTCGTCGAAATGACAACTTAGAGATACATCTTTTTTATTTCCAAAAAACTTTTTTCTGTCGTAATCAATTGCTCTACAATTTCTTTTCGTAATTCATCCAAATCATCAAATTGTAAATGTTTTGTCCAAGCGGTTTTGGTTAGAATTTCTTTAATGATTTTAATGGTTTTTGCAGTTTCAGAAGCATTTCTTAAAACATATTTCGGCTCATAATCTGGTGAAAGTTTATGATAAAAATTTACATCCTTCAAAACAAGATCAACTTTTATAAAAAACAATTTTGAGGTTTCGTCATTTGGATAAAAATCGGTCCAATAAGCAAAACCAACTTTAATTTGTTGCGATTTGAAATTTTCATTAGCTATTAATCGCCAGCGACAATTGGCAGCTCTTCCCCAATGATTAGAAATTCGATACACACCAACTTCTGTAAAAATATAACCACTACCCGATTTGCTTTTGTGATTTAACGCTACATTTTCAATTTCAGCAAAAGGAACTTCTCGCCAAAGGCAAAAAGTGTGTTTGTGGAAGTTGAGTTTAGTGTAGGTTTTCAAGAAAATTTTTTTTAAATCGTAAATTAAAGTCAATTTAATAAAACCATTAAGATATTAAGTTTCATTAAGATTGTTGAGCTTAATTTTCTTAATCTCTTAATGGTTTCAAAAAACAATTAATTTAGATTGAAAAATTTAAACTAATAATTTGTGAATTTTTATGTTACTAATTAATGCAATTTTTTTACCGCTTCTTGTTGTGCAACGGTAGCAAAATCTCGAACCAATCGTTCGGCATAATCATCTAATAATTCACGAACTCGGCCGTGATTATCGCTTTTTACAATCAATCCAGCGTGGTATTCTAGCGGCACACGGAAACACACTTCGCTATCGTTGAAACCAGACAAATCAGGATGTTCAAATTTGGATAAAGTCAATACAATTCCGGCAAAGCCTTTGTTTATTTTTGGTAATTTATATTCTTTTCCTTTTACTAAACTATCTTCAATTTTTGCCCATTCGCTCCAAAGATTTACACCCGAAGCTGCTTCGACCATTTCGGCTAAATGCGCGCCACCAACTCGCGACGAAGTTTCTAAAAAGTAAATTTTACCATCATCATTGCATTTGATAAACTCGGTATGATTGGCACCGTGTTGCATTCCAAAAGCTTTCAAAACTTGTTCGTTTACCTTTTTGATTTCTTTGTCTTCTTTGATATTATAAGGAATGTTGGCACTTCTGAAAATTCCGCCACCTTGCGAAATTTCCATTGGTGTTGCTAAATATTGTGATGTAATTGAAAATAATGTTTTACCATTTAAATTCAATCCATCACAGTGATAAACTGCGCCAGGTTTGAATTGTTCTACCAAATATTTAATACGATTTTCATTGCCTAATTCGTGGATTTTTTGCCATAATTCTTCTTTGGAATGTACTTTCATAATTCCCGATGCCGAAGCTTCAGAACGCGGTTTTAAAACCCAAGGTGCATCAACGGTATCGGCAAATTCATTGATTTCTTCATCGTTAAATAAAGCACTAAACGCCGGAATTGGAATTCCTGCATCTTTGGCACGCATGCGCATTGCCAATTTATCACGAAAATACCTTCCGGTAGTTTGTCCCATTCCAGGCATACGAAGATTTTCACGAAGAAACGCAGCTTTTTCTACATCAAAATCGTCCAAGGCAACAATACCATCAATTTTTTTATGACGCATTAAACCTGAAACTCCTGCAAGCAAATCGTCTAAATTCCAATCAACATCTTGTCCTGGCATAAAAAATATTTCATCAATATATTCCATTGCCCAAGGTTTATCACGAAGTTTCTCAGAGGTAATTAAGTAAACACGATTTCCTTGTTTTTTTAAATTGATTAAAAAATCATTTCCTTTGAAATAATTGGAAATACAAATAAAGTTTTTGATTGGATTTTCCATATACTATAGATTTTCGATGAATTTAGTAATTAAATGTACGCCATAAGCCGTGGCGTGTTTGGTTTTGGCAAATTCGCTGTCGCCAAAAGCAACTCCCGCAATGTCAAGATGTGCCCAAGACGGATGTTTTTCTGTAAAAAATTCTAAAAATTTCGCTGCCGAAATTGCTCCAGCAACTGGTTTTCCTGAATAGTTTTTCACATCGGCAATTTCGCTATCGATATCACCTTTGTAATCGTCCCAAAGCGGTAATTGCCATAACTTCTCTCCTATTTGACTACCTGTATTTTGCAGTTTTTTGGATAAATCCTCATTGTTGGTAAACAAACCAGCACATTCGTAGCCTAAAGTTCCAACAACGCTTCCAGTTAAAGTAGCCAAGTCAAGAACGGTTTCGGGTTTGTAATTTTTTATCAAATACGATAAACCATCGGCAAGAATTAATCGACCTTCGGCATCGGTATCAATGATTTCAATCGTGTGACCAGAATAACTGTTAATCACATCACTAGGCAAAAACGAAGTAGCATCAACAGAGTTTTCACAAGCCGGAACAATAGCAGTAACTCGATACGGTAATTGCAAATCAGCTATCAATTGCATTGCACCAAGAACAGCTCCAGCTCCAGCCATATCACATTTCATTTGCACCATTCCAGCTGTTTTAATATTCAAACCACCAGTATCAAACGTAATTCCTTTTCCAACCAAACCAATATGTTTTTTGGCGTTGGCTGGATTGTATTCCATAATTATAAATTGTGGTTCGCGAGCACTTCCTTGCCCAACGGAAAGGAACGAATGCAAACCAACTTCAGTGGCTTTTTCTTTGCCAAAAACAGTTACATTGAAACCATATTTTTTTCCAGTTTCGGTTGCCCAATCGGCTAAGTATTTAGGTGTTACTTTATTAGGCGGTAAATCAACTAAGTTGAATGTTTCAAGTTGTGCTTGTGCGATTTTAATTCCTTTTGAAATTATTTCGTCTAGATTTTCTTTTGCAATGTATTGAAAGACAAAATCATTCGTTAAAAAAGGATGTGCTTCCGTTTTTTTATAATGTCCTAAATTATATGTTCCTAAAATTAATCCAGAAAACAAAGCTTCTACTTGTTCATTTTTAAGTTCATTTGGAAGAACAACAACAAGATTTTTATTAAAAAGTTCCTTTTGTTTTGAAGAAATTCTTCTAAATATTGTTTTAATTGCTTTATAGTCAATTTCTTTTCCTAATCCAATGAAGATATGAGTACAATCGTATTTTTCAACTACATAATGTGTGTCTTTCTTTCCGTAAAATACTTTTGATGGCACCGAAATTCCATGGTATTCAATAGGAATAATGCTTTTAGCATTGGTTTCAAAAACCGGAATTAAAATAGTTCCTGTGAAATTATCTAGATTTTGTATTTGTTTTGTTTTCATTTTTTTATTTTTTCTTAACCACTAAGAACACGATAGAAGCACGAAGCTCACTAAGTTTTTAATGATTAGGATTTGATTTATTTACTCATTTTTATCACTAAAGTATAACCATTCAATGGCTTTGGGGAATTCGTCACTCCAATAGACTTCGTTGTGTTTGCCTTCCATATTGATACTCAGACGGATTTTCATTTTGTCTTCGTAGCCTTCTTTTTTGAGCAATCGTTTTTTAAATTGCTTCACATGATCAATCATTGTTGCACTTTCATCGCCTCCAGCATAAAGATAAATTCTAGCATCTTGCGGTTCATCCATATCAAGGAAAGACAATTTTATTTTTGGAACTACCCAAAGTGATGGTGAAAAAATCATCAGTTTTCCAAAAACTTCAGGATACATAATTCCAGAAAAAATACTGACTAATCCGCCCATTGAACTTCCGCCAATTCCAGTGAATTCTCGCTCGGGTTTGGTTCTGAAATTATCGTCTACAAAAGGTTTTAGTGTATCGGTTAAAAAGCGAATGTATTTTTTTCCTTGACCATTTCCTAAAACGGTATTGCCAACGTTGTATTCTTTTATGCGTTCTTTTTCGGCATGTTCAACCGCAATAACAATGATTTTACCAATGTTATATTCTGCCATTACGGCTAACTTTTTATCGATTTCCCAATTGCCATATTGCGCTTTTTCATTGAATAAATTTTGAGCGTCTTGAAGATACAGAACAGGATAGGTTTCTGTTGACGTATCATAATCATAAGGCAACAATGCCCACACTCTTCGGGTTTTATTCAACTGCGGAATTTCGAATTCTTCGGAAATCAAATGTACTTTGGGTAAAAACTTGGATTTAAACGGCAACCAATTGTGACGCCATTTTGAAACATGTTCTTTGCGAACGCCATTTTTTTGTTTGCAACTTCTATTTTCGGTACGATTTCCAAATTTGTCAATCTCGACTTCACTCCAATCACCACGAGTGAATTTATAGAGTAATTCATCAGGATAATCGAAATCGTGAGCAAACTTAAAATGATACAAGCCTTGCCCAACGCGTTCCATTTCAAATTTTTTATCTTGGGTAATCCAATTATTGAAATTTCCTGAGATATAAACTGGTCGTTCGTCGTCTTCGTCTGTGGTTAAAATAATATTGAGTTGGGGTTCAACTATTTTTTTATTTTCTATATCTTCAATAGTATTTTCTTGATCTCTTTGCATTCTATTCTTTCAATTTTCGTAAAACGTAAATATACTTTTTTACCTATTGAAAACAAAAGGATTTTGAAAAATTAGTGTATCAATGAAAATGCTTCGTTTTTTATTAAAAATAATATAAAAAAAGTAATTTTTGAGTAACTCTACTACGTATTATTTAGTAAAACTAATCGTAGCTTTTGTGCCAACATTTTCTTCACTTTCCAATTTTACATCAATTTCGAGCAAATCGCAAAGACGTTTTACAATCGATAATCCCAAACCTGTTCCTTTAATTTCGGGATGATTGGTTGAATTGGAACGATAAAATTGATTAAAAATCATATTGATATCTTCTTTTGGAATACCGATACCGAAATCAATAATATCACATTGTGCTTTTCCTTCAGAATAATATAATTTCACAATAACATTCGAACCTTTATTCGAATATTTTATGGCGTTTGTCAATAAATTAGTAACAATTATGGAAAATAAATAGTTATCCGTTTGAACAGTCACTTCTTCTGAAAATTCAATTTGACAATTTACTTTTTGCTCTTTTATGGCTTGAGCATTTCTCGAAATTACATCGGTAATTAAACTGTTCAAATTAACCTTTTCCAGCTTGATATTTTGCCTTTGATTTTCAAATCGTGCTAATAAAAGTAATTCGTCAACCAAATGATTTAATCGGTTTACTTCGCTTATACAAAATTCAATTTTTTCTTTGTATTCTTCTGGTTTTCTTTCTTTTCTAACTAAAACTTCAAGTGTTCCTTTAATTACCGCTAATGGCGTTCTGAGTTCATGCGATGCATCGGAAGCAAATTGTTTTTCACGAACAACCGCATTTTCAATTCTATCCAACAGATTATTTATCGTATTGGAAAGCAAATGCAATTCGTCTTTGTTTTGAGGCAAAGGAATACGCGATTTTAAATTGTCTTTCGTAATGAAATTAGCCGTGTCAATAATCGAACTTATCGGTTTGATGCTTCGTCCTGCAAAAAAACGAGCTATTAAAAACAACACAACCAAAATCAACGGATAAGCAATCAACATTACGGTAAACAAGTTGTTTAAAACCATCACAGAATCTTCCAGCGACATGGCAACGATTAGATAACCTATGATTTTTGTACCTTGATACAACGGAACTTGAATTTGTCTAACCGAAATAGTTTCTAATTTGGTATCAAACAATTCATTTGCCGTTCTGTTTTTATCGAATGCTAGTTTTTTCTGCTTTAAATTAGGTGATTTTTCTACCAAAGCACCAAGTTCATCCACAAATTGAATAAACGCCGGACTTACTTCTACTTTGTTCAATTGCTTGGTTTTCCATTGTTCTTCACGAATCAGCAAAACGCAATTTTCAATAACTTCAATTTCTTTTAAATGCTTGGTTACTTCCGATTTGATTTCGTTATTCACACGAACGTGAACACTATATCGTACAATAGAAAAAATAGCAAAAAACACCACAAAAATTAATAATGCAGTGATAATTATATAGTTAGAAGCAATTCTATTTTTAAACGAAAGTTGTTTCATAATCAATCATTAGCCATATAGCCAACGCCACGAATGGTTTTTATATAATCTTGTTCTACTTTTAAATTGAGTTTTTTTCTGATGGCGTTCATAAAAACGTCAATAACACCAGTATCGTATTCAAAATGAATATCCCAAACGTCTTGAATGATTTCGGTTCTGGTGCAAACTTTTCCTTTATTTTTCACCAAATAATGCAATAAATCGAACTCTTTTTGGGTTAACGAAACTTCATTTCCATCGACTAAAACTTGGTATTTATGTGTGTCAATTTCCACGTTTCCAAGTACTAAAACTGGAGAAGTTATCTTATCGCGTAGTTGAACTTTAATTCGTTCTAGCAATTCATCAAAACTAAAAGGTTTCTTGATATAATCGTTTGCGCCCGCTTTTAATCCTTCAATTGTTTCTTGAACAGTATCTTTTGCCGTTAGGAAAATAATTGGCGTTGTGGTATTTTTTTCTCTAAAAGACGTACAAATTTCATAACCTGTCATTTGTGGCAACATCCAATCGAGTAAAATCAAATCGAATTTGTTATTTAAAGCCAATTCCAAACCTGTTTTACCATTATTTGCTGTGGTAATTTCATAACCTTCTTCTTCCAAACCTTGTTGGAGAAATTGCATGATGCCGATTTCGTCTTCTACTAAAAGTAATTTCATATTGTTTTTTCTGAACTATTTCGTTTTCAAATTAATGAATTTAGTCATTCATTATCAATAAAATACTCAAATTAATTGGGTAAAAATACTTCATATTTGATTATGAATTTTATTTTAAACACATTTTAAGCAAAAGTTAACCCAATGACGAACTAAAAATTTAATGATAATTTTACATGTAAAAATGTTAAACTTTGCTTGTAAATACTGCTTTGAAGCGTACCTTTGCAACCTTTTAATTTAGAATTATAAATAAAATTTCAACATTATGAATGCAAATCCTTGGCACGATGTGTCTTATGGTGAAGATGCTCCAAATATTGTAAACGGAATCATCGAAATTCCAAAAGGTTCGAGAGCAAAATATGAATTAGACAAAGACAGCGGAATGATAAAATTGGACCGCGTTTTGTATTCTTCGGTATATTATCCAGCTAATTATGGTTTTATTCCAAGAACATACTGTGACGATCATGATCCGTTGGATATTTTAGTTATTTGTCAAATCGATCTTATTCCGATGTGTTTGGTAGAAGCAAAAGTTATTGGCGTAATGCGAATGATTGATGGCGGAGAAGCTGATGATAAAATTATTGCGGTTGCTGCTGGTGATCCAAGTGTGAACCACATCAACGATATTTCGGAATTGCCACAACATTTTATTTCTGAAATGAGAAGTTTCTTCGAAGATTATAAAAAATTAGAGAACAAAACCGTTATTGTTGAAGAGTTTCAAGATAACGTTGTTGCCAAAGAAATTGTTCAAAAAGCAATCGAAGATTACAACAATAAATTTACCAAATAAAAATTCTAAAAAAGTGCTATGTTACGCTTCAACAAAATATATTTTCTACTAACGATTTTACTGTTTTGTACGGAAGTTATCATAGCACTTTTTGTACACGATAACTTCATTCGTCCTTATTTTGGGGATGTTTTAGTGGTAATTTTAATTTACTGTTTTATTCAGACATTCTTTAATTTGTCTAAAACAAAAACTGCAATTTATGTTTTGCTATTTGCTTTTTTAGTCGAAACATTACAATACTTCAACTTCATTACTTTCCTTGGGTTAGAGAATAATAAATTAGCCAAAACCATCATTGGAAATTCATTTTTCTTTCACGATTTAATCGCTTATGTTGCGGGAATTTTGATTACACTTGGAATTGAAAATATCGTTTCAAAAAAGAAAGAAACACTACAATAAACCGTTGTATTTTCTAACAAACCATTCGGTTGCTAAAGAAATTGCGATTAAAATCAACAACCAAATCCAATCAATCAAAGGCGATTTTTTAACCAACGTTTTTTGAATAGCTTTATAACTTTCGTCAGCCATTAATTGCTTTACCAAAACATCGGCTTGATTTGCCAAATAGGCTTTTCCGCTGGTTTGATTTGCCAATTGGTTTAGTTTATTCCAATCGGGATTTACAAATTGCTTTTCAATATCAAAATCCAAAACTTCAAGCGTACTGCTATAAACCGAATTAGAATTGAGTTCTTTTACGGTAAACGAATAATTTCCAGCAGCTAATCCGTCGAGATTTACTTTAAACGAATTGGAAGTTCTGAGTAAATCGTATTTTTTCTGTTGTTTGGTTTTAGCATTCGTCACAGTAATCGTCAACCTTGCTTTTTCGTCTAATTCGTAGTTTTTATTGAAATATTGTGCTGTAATTTCTATCGCTTCGCCAGAATTGTAAAAGCGTTCGTGATTTACAACCAATGATTTTCTAGAATTATTAGATGCCAAAAACTGAATGGTTTTGTCTAAGAAAACATCAAAGTTCTCAAAATTTTTATTCTTCAGATAAACCGCAGCTCGCCATTTCCAAATATTTTCGCCAAACAGAAATGCACTTCGGTTTCCTTGATTTTCTGCAAAAACAAATAACGGTTGCTCGGCAGAAATTCCTCTGATAGTTGCCGAAAGTAGTTCGTTGATATTGCCTTTTGGCGTAATTTTTCCAAATGAATTTTCTAATGGAGGAAATTGTTCAAAACCGATATTGTCTAAAGCAAAAAGATTAAACTGCGAATTAAATCCGGCAAGAAAATCTTCTTTTTGACTACTCATTTTAAAATCAAAATGGTCTTGATATTGATTTAAAAAATTGAAATCGGTTGCATTTCCAGTAATAATCCAAGTATTGATTTTAGCGTTTTTATTCTGCTCAAAAATAGATTTAAACGTTCCGTTTGGTTGATATAAAACTAAAATATTATAATCCTGTAAACTATTGATTTGATTTGGTTTAATCAAAGTTACTTTACGTTGTGCGTTAGTTTCAATACTTCGTTTTATCGCACCTAAATCGGGATGCGAAATATCTGAAACCAAGGCAACTTCTGTCTTTTGATCAATTACTTCTACAGCAAAGTTTTTGACGTTGTTATAAGTATTTTTCTCTTGTTCTTTTGATGTAATTGAAGCTTTGAAAATTTGTAAACCAACTTTTTCGGCTGGCAATAACACATTCAGCGTTGCCGATTTTTTAGACGGCGAAAACGAAACCGTTTGCTCGTTTAAAACCGAATTTCCTTGCGTGATTTTGAATGTTGTATTCACACTTTTGGTTCCAGCGTAATTCAAGAAAACTTCAACTGGAAATTTATTTTTGTGAAACGCATATTTATTGACATTCAGTTGCGTAACTTTTAAATCCAAATACGTCGTGGTATCGCCAACAACTAAAGGATAAACTTTGTTTTGCGGATTGAATGTAAAAACATAATCTTCGCCCGAAGTTTGATTTCCATCTGAAATTAAAACCGTTGGAAAGGTTTGATTTTTATAGATGTTTTTCAGGTTTTTAGCAACGACATCAATATTGGATTGTTTTCCTTTAAAATTAATGGTATCCGAAGGCAAAAAATCTTCATCAAACTGATAGGTTTGTACGTCAAATTTATCGGCTAAATCTGAATTGGATTTTAGTTTATTGAACAATTCCAACGCTTCCTTATCTGATTTTAAATCCGCCATCGAAGCCGAATTATCAATAACAATCGGTAAAGGAGTTTTAACGGTTTCTGTTGTTTTTCGGGTAATAATTGGATTTATCAGTAAAAGCAATAATCCAAAAACCGAAAAGAAACGCAAAAAAGCCAAAAGCAATGTCATTTTTGACCTGCTTTTGACTTTATAAAAATATTGGTAAAATGAAACGACAAATGCGATTACTAAAGAAAGTACAATCAATAAAATAGTAGCATTTGCCATAAATAACTTAGAAAATTAGATTTTAGTTCTTAATAAATTTTACAACATCAAAAGTATCAATATTAATGTAATAAGTTCCTTTACTCAAATTACTAACGTTAATACTAGTTGAATTTTCCGATTTGATTAAACCTTTTTTCACTTCTCTACCCAACGCATCAAAAATTCTATAATGTGAGTTAACTTCAAAAACACCTTCAACATTTATCAAATCGGTTACTGGGTTTGGATATAAATTTATTTTGCTAATAGTATTTGATTGGGTATTCAAAGTTACACCCGTATTATATCTAGCTAAAGCCAAAGCAGTTTGACCACTGAAACCAGTAAATCCTGCTACAACTAATTTCCCATCGGGTTGGAAAACTGCACTAGTAGTACTATTAAAACCTGGACCAAAATTAGTTAATACAATCCCGTCGTTACTAAAAGTTGTATCCAGTTGACCAGAACTTGTATAACGAACTAAAGCAAAATAGTTGGTAGAACCTGTATTGGTTTCGCCAATAACAATGATTTCTCCGCTTGGTTGAATGATTAGAGTTTTTGAAGATTTGTCAACACTACCGCTATCTAAATCAGTAATTGTCTTCCCATTAGTTCCAAAACTAGTATCCAAAGTACCGTTAGCATTAACTCTGTAAACAACGATGTCACCAGACTCGTTACCTGAAACTAAAATTTTACCATCATTTTGAAAAGCTACACCCGAAAAAATTAACGAATTATCAAAATCAACAATCATTTTTCCACTAGTACCAAAAGTTGTGTCTAAACTTCCATCATCATTAATCATAGCTAATCCTAAGTTGCTATTGGTTTCTCCCGCAATTAAAATTTTTCCATTTGCAGAGTTAATATTCAAATGAGTAGCTTCATCAAGAACATAACCTAAATCAACCGTATATTTTCCGTCATTACTAAAATCAGAGTCCAAGCTACCGTCAGCATTTAGTCTAACAATTCCAAAATCAGAGAAACTGCTTGTATTTGAAGCTTTTCCAACGGCAATAATTTTACCATCAGATTGTAATTTCATATCAAAAACTCTATTATTTGGTGTAGAAGTATTATTACCAACAGCAAAAGAAGTTTTACCACCTGTACCAAAAGTAGTATCTAAAGTTCCGTTTGTGTTCAATCGAATAAAACCAAAGTGAGCTGTAGAATTATCGGTTGCTAAACCAGCACTACCAGCAACCAAAATTTTTCCATCAGGCTGAATAACAACTACATTAGCTTGATCAAATCGATTGGTTCCTTTAACATCAACAAAAACGCCACCATTAGTTCCAAATGAAGTATCAATTGTTCCGTTAGATAAATGTCTGTAAACAGCAAAATTGTAATCTGTTCCATGCTTACTTCTTCCAATGCTTACAATTTTTCCATCAGATTGAATGGCTACATCGTTTATTTCTTGATAACCATATAAATCAGTGATTACTTTTCCCGACGCACCAAAAGAGGTGTCTAAAGTTCCTGGATTTTGTGCTAATAATGTTGTTGAACTAACCAATAATGTTAAAGCAACTACAGATGATAATTTTATATTCATACTCTCATTTTTTTATGTTAACATTCCTCCACAAACATTCAATACTTGTCCAGAAACATAAGCACTCATATCGGAAGCAAAGAAAAGACAAGCATTGGCAACATCTTCTGGAGTTCCACCGCGTTTCAACGGAATAGAATCTCTCCAACCTTGAACCACATCATCATTCAATTTTGCCGTCATTTCAGTTTCAATAAATCCTGGCGCAATAGCATTACAACGAATATTTCTTGAACCCAATTCCAACGCCACTGATTTAGTAAAACCAATCATTCCCGCTTTGGAAGCTGCATAATTAGCTTGTCCTGCATTTCCTTTCACACCAACCACAGAACTCATGTTAACGATAGAACCTTTACGGTTTTTCAACATAATCTTTTGAACCGCTTTGGTCATATTAAACACCGATTTCAAGTTGATTTCGATTACTTTATCAAAATCTTCTTCGCTCATTCTCATCAATAAGTTATCCTTAGTAACTCCGGCGTTGTTGATTAACACATCTACATTTCCAAAATCAGCAATAACATCATCAACCAACTTTTGAGCTTCGTTAAAATCGGCTGCGTTTGATTTATATCCTTTGGCCTTAATCCCTAAAGCCGACAATTCATTTTCCAATGCCAAAGCACTTTCGGCAGACGAACTATAAGTAAAAGCCACATTAGCACCGTGTTGTGCAAAAACTTTAGCAATTCCGCTTCCAATTCCTCTACTTGCGCCAGTGATAATGGCTACTTTTCCTTCTAATAATTTCATATCAGTAAAAATTAGTTTGTTTATTTTTTATCGAACTACAAATATAGCGGAATAATGAAGTATTAAAAATGGTTTAACAAAAAAATCTGTTTTTGATTTTAGTAGCGAATCGTTTGGGCATTTTTGTTATCCGTTTTCCCGCTGTTCGTTACAATCTCTGCGAGGATTTCAACTTCCATCGGGGCTAAAAATGATACTATTTGAATTCTTGGTTTCTTTCAATCCAATAATAAAAAAAACAACCCGAAGGTTGTTTAATTTTTTATAGATATAAAATTATAAATAATTGATTATCAAAATACAATATTTTATTATTTGACTACCAACACATTTGATACATTACCTATCTCAAGAATGAGCTTTCCCTATTCTTAAAATTTTTATTTTCCCTTTTTTTATCTTTAACACAACTGTTCCAAAAAAATCTTTTTGAGGACATCCATATTCAATTATTATATTATTTTTCTTCTCCTTAAATCTAACCATTAAATTACTACACCGTCTTATTTCGTATAAAACATTTTGATCTATACCGTGCCATTTTTCTTCATAAAACTTAGATGGACTTGCCTCTGAAGCATCATATTTATTAAGAATTATAAAGTTTTGAGAAAATGAATTCAATATATTTGTTTTAGTTAATTGATTTTCAAAATCCAATACAAAAATCGAATCGCATTTTTGAAAATTGGATAGTTCTATAAATTTATCATTATTGAGCAGAAAAGTAATCGCTAAATCAAATTTATTCTGTGAGAATGAAACTAAATTATAAAGTGCAAGTAAGATTAAAAGAAAAGATTTCATTAGTGATAAGTATTTTTTAATAATTAATAAACAAAAATTTTAACATTTGGTTACCAACACATTTGATATATTACCGTCTTGTTTTATCAAAACACCTAATCTGATACATTACCCAATACTAATCATAAATCGGAACCTTAGTTGCACCTAAATAATAAATATCCTCATCCATCCAAAAGAAAATATCCAAAAGGGGTG
>NZ_JACTAC010000004.1 GCF_014486675.1 Flavobacterium macrobrachii | reverse complement strand
CCGCTACTGGCGGAACGGAATGGCCAAATCCTGAATGGTCAACTTTGATAGTAAGACGACTATTAGAGAATGCCGAGTTTAAACTTAGTTTTATTAACCGTTTTGCAGATATGATGAACACCTATTTTCTACCTGAGCGCGTGATAGGTGTTTCCAATCAATTTGCATCAGTAATTGAACCCGAAATTCAAGGACAAATTGACCGTTGGGCTGCACCTTCAAGCTATATTTGGTGGCAACAAAGTCAAGATGTTATAGAAAATTTTGCAACGGTAAGACCAGCTATTCAAAGAGAACATATTCGAACTAAATTTGGTATCACCGGTGATATCAATGCAACTTTGAATGTAAGCGATGCAACTCATGGTTTTGTAAAAATCAATACTGTCGAAATCAATTCATCAACTCCAGGTGTAGCAGCCAATCCATATCCTTGGACAGGAATTTATTTCCAAAACATTCCAGTTACTTTAAAAGCAGTTGCGCTACCTGGATTTGTATTCAGTCATTGGAGTGGCGATTCTAACAGTACAGAAGCAGAAATCACTATCACTACAACTTCAAATTTTAGTGTAACGGCTAACTTTGTTCCAGACGCTCCAGTTGAGGTAGAAGTGCCAATTTATTTCTGGATTTTTGATAGCACGGTAACAAATGATACACCATTAACAACATTAAATTCAAGATTTGAAGTTCCAGCCGAAGGTGTTTTACAGTATGAGTCGTGTTTGATTGGTTATCCTTTTGATGCTACTAGTCCAAATTGGAGAAAAGCATCTATGGAAAGAAGAAATAGCCCAACGGATATCAACTATATCCCAGAAGCGAATAGCAATATTCCTTTTGCAACATCAAATATGAGAGGTTTACAAATCAAACAACCTTTCCAAAATGGAACAAATGAAAACGCTATGATTTTCAATGTTTCAACTGCTGGTTACAAAGATATTAAGTTTGCTTTTGCAGCTAAAAATGAATTGGCTGCCGATGCTATCACCGTTGAATATTCAACAGTATCAGGAACACCAAGTTGGACATCGGCTGGTTTAGCACAAACATCCTATCCGTTAACTGCGGCATACCAATTATTCAATGTTGATTTGTCTACTATCGTTGAAGCTGTAAATAATGCTGATTTTAAAGTAAGACTACGTTTTACAGGTGCAAACATGACAGAAGATTTAGGAAACAGAGTTACATTTAATAATATAAGTGTTAAAGGAGTTTCCTTAAACTTAAGTGTAAATGAAAATACAAAACTTAATTTCAAAGTATTCCCAAATCCAGTGGCAGATATTTTAAATATCGTTCATCAATATGATTCAGTAGATTATAAATTATTTTCTATTGACGGAAAGTTGATACAAGCAGGTTTATTAATAAATCCTGAAATTAATGTGAATGGATTGCAACCAGGTATTTATATGGTTCAGTTTACAACTGATGGAAAGTCAGAAGTTAAGAAGTTTATAAAAAAGTAATTTTTAATTAGATAAAAGTTATTCTTTAGTCAACACTCAAAGGAATAGATGAAAATTAAAACTAATTTTGTCTGTTCCTTTGAGTGTTGTTTTTTTACCTATTATATTGATTGAAAACATTTAAAAAAATAGTTGATTTTTATATTAATAGCAGCATTCATGTCGCGTTATCCGTTTATGCTTTAACAAGATTAACAGGTTGCTTGTTTGAAATTGAATTAATAGAAAGCGTTTCTTCGTTTGCCTTTTTTGCAACAATCACAGGATATAATTTTGTAAAATACGATGCTTTAGCTCGTAGTCAAAAACTCGAAATGCGGTTAGAATTGAAAGCAATTGCAGTTTTGAGTTTCTTCTCTTTATTGATGGCAGTGTATTGTTTTTTTTGGCTCGAACGAAATACACAATTCATTGCATCAGTGTTTTTGGGTATCACCTTGTTGTACACATTGCCTTTTTTCCCAAATCGCAAAAATGCTCGAAATTGGGCTGGAATAAAAATTTACATTGTGGCTTTGTGTTGGGTTGGCGTGACGCTTTTTTTGCCGATAATCAATACTAATTTACCTTTTACCCATTATGTTTTTTTGGTGGCAGCACAACGATTTATCTTAATTTTTGTACTGATTTTAATTTTTGAAATTATCGATTTAAAATTGGATGATCCACATTTAAAAACCGTTCCGCAACAAATTGGCGTAACCAAAACCAAGCGAGTAGGTCTTGTGTTGATGGTTTTGTTTGTGTTATTAGAATTTTCAGCGATTGATTTTAGATTGGAGTTTTTTTTGTTGAAATTGGCTTTGGCACTAACAACGATTTTGTTTTTGTTGTTTTCGAATGAAAATCGTTCACGATATTATGCTTCTTTTTGGGTAGAAAGTATTCCGATTTTTTGGTGGTTGGTTGTTGTGATGATTTAAACTCTGTCAAAGTTCAAAACTTTGACAGAGTTGGGTTCAAAAATTTATCCATTAATAACTATTCGTTCTTCCACTTTTGTTTCACTTGCTTTTTTTTTACCTCTAAAAAAGAAATATAAATTGAAGAATAGCATAATTCCTAAATAGATTGAAAAACCACCAATTTTGTAGCTCAAAGCTTCGATTAGTGTTTGATAATCATTTTTGTATTCGCTTATTTTAAGTATCATTAAAGCAAATCCAATGTTTAAAAGATAAAATCCTGTTTCAAATAATTTATTAGTCGCATTGGCAATTTCTTCACGACTTTTAAAAATATCCATCATATAAACTTTACTGTTTCTAAAAAGCGTTCTTGAAACATAATAAGTTAGAAATAAAGCAATTGGTAAATAAACTGCATAACCGATTAAAATTTTTGTTGTGTCCATAATGTAAACTATTTATTGAATTAATTTTTGAATGTATTTTGTAAGTATGAAAATATTGAAATAGTGTAAAACCGAAATAGTGCAAATTATGATAGCCGATTTTACAGCGATAACTTCAATCAACTGATTGATAGAAAGGATTTTATCCCAAGAAATTAAAGTCATAGCACAATAACCAATATTCAAAAGATAATAACCTACCAGCAGAATTTGATTTGTTTTCTGACATAAATCTTCATGTTCAGGTATCAATTCAGCTACGTAAATATTGCCATTTTGGTAGCAAATTTTGCCAACTTTTATAATGATGAATGTAGTTATCAATAAGTAAATTGAGTAACCAATGATGTTGAGGTTCATGATTTTAAAATTTATAATATCCATTTAAATTATGAATAAAAAGTAGTGTGTTTACCACTGCAAAAAGAACAAATAATGTATTCATAAAATAACTTCCAACTTTAAATAAGGTTCTTTTCGGAATATCATACATTGGATAATAGGCAATTTGTGTGGCTACTTTTCCAACCCAATAAGCTGCAAGTAATCCGGTTAATGCAACTGCCAACGCAGATTGTTCTTTTAATTCGTTTGTAAATAAAATGGCAATTAATCCGAATGAAAAGTTTAATCCTTGGATATATCTTCCATAGGTTTTTGCAATTTCTTGATTTAGAGGTTTGAGTTGTTTTACATCATTATACCAATCAAAAACTTGATGACGGATATATGGATAAATCAATGCGGTAAATATTTGACCAATTCCACTTAGAATTATCAGCCAATTTGGTAATATAAATTCCATATAAATTCCATTTAAATTAAGGTTTTTGTTTATATACTAGGATTGATAAATAAATGCATAAAATAGGAGGCAAGAACCAATATATATCTGTTTTTAATCCTAAAAATAAGAGAGTAAAAAATAGCAATACAAAGAAAAAATAGATTTTTATGTGTATACTTTTGCGGTATTCTTTCCAATAATATATTCCTGTCAATAACTGAATAATTCCTGTTCCAATTGTAGAAATTGCAGCAATAATTAATGCACTTTCATTAAATATGGCAAACGATGCTATGAATAATGGAATTGATAAGGCTATGGTATTTAATACTTTTAATATATTCATGACTACATGATATTTTAAACTTTCAGAAAAAAATGAAAGTTTTAATTAAAAAAATTTACTTCATAATTTTTACAACCAATTTTGCCAACCAATTGTCTTTGTATTCCGTTATTTTGTCCAACATATTATCAGCTTTTAAAACGAAATCATACAATTTAGTGGTTTGATCAACAAAATGTTTTTCTTCGGCAGTATTGTCAGAAGTTATTGCAGAAACTTCTTTAAGTACTTTCAAAGCAGGTTTGATTTCGCGTTTGCTTCGTTCTCTGGAAATTTTAACGGCTAGTTCGTCTAAGTCTTTTTCAGCTGTAAAAAATTCACGGCGTTCGCCAGCTTTGTATTCTTTGTAAACAATTCCCCAATCCATTAATGCTCTTAAATTCATCGATGCATTGCCGCGAGAAATTTGCAATTCTTCCATAATATCTTCCATCGAAACTGCTTCGTGCGAAACCATCAAAAGTGCATGAATTTGAGCCATGGTTTTGTTAATTCCCCATTGGCTACCTAATGCACCCCAAGTTTGAACGAATTTATTTTTAGCTTCTTTGAATTCCATCTTTTTGTAGAATTTTCATTTTGATAGGACAAAGTTAAGTAAAAGTTTTTAAATTTTCAAAAAAAAATGAAAGTTTATTTTGAAAAAAATAACCGAAGCTTTAAACTTCGGCTTTTTTATCTTTCGTACTTTGTATTTTGTAACTCGTATTTTAAACCAACCCAGCTCGTTTCAGCAACGCATCAGCTTTTGGTTCTTGACCACGAAAACGTTTGTACAATTCCATTGGCAATTCGGTTCCGCCTTTTGAGAGTACGTTATCTTTAAATTTCGTAGCTACTTCTTTATTAAAAATGCCTTGTTCTTGGAAATAGGCAAATGCATCAGCATCCAAAACTTCAGCCCATTTATAACTGTAATATCCAGACGAATAGCCGCCAGCAAAAATATGCGAAAACGAAACACTCATACAGTTTTCAGCAACATCAGGATATAAAGTTGTGCCTTCGAATGCCGCTTTTTCAAACGCTTTTACATCAGTAATTTCGGTTGGATTATTGCTGTGAAAAGCCATGTCTAAAAGCCCGAAACTCAATTGACGTAATGTTGCAATGCCTTCTTGAAAACTCGCGCTTTCTTTGATTTTTTCAACATACTCTTGCGGAATAATTTCTCCAGTTTCATAATGTTTGGCAAACAATGCCAACGCTTCTGGTTCGTAACACCAGTTTTCCATCACTTGGCTTGGCAATTCCACAAAATCCCAATATACAGACGTTCCAGACAAACTTGGATAAACTGTGTTGGCTAACATTCCGTGTAATCCGTGACCAAATTCGTGGAATAATGTCGTTACTTCATTAAAAGTCAAAAGTGAAGGCTTGGTTTCGATTGGTTTTGTGAAATTACAAACGTTGGAAATATGTGGCCTTTCATTTTTTCCGTCTTTTATGTATTGCGATTTGAAACTCGTCATCCAAGCGCCATTTCGTTTTCCTGGTCGTGGAAAAAAGTCAGCGTAAAAAATGGCAACTAATTCTCCAAATTCGTCTTTTACTTCGTAAGTGGTAACTTCTTCGTGGTATTTGTCGATGTCAAAAACTTCGGTAAAAGTTAATCCGAATAACTTATTTGCAATGGTAAACGCTCCATTCAAGACGTTTTCCAGCTTAAAATAAGGTTTCAGTTTTTCATCATCCAAATTGAATAATTTCTGTTTCAATTTTTCAGAATAGTATGCGCCATCCCATTTTTCTAATTTTTCAATTCCGTCTAATACTTTAGCGAAAGCAGTTAATTCAGCAAATTCACGTTCGGCGGCAGGTTTTGCTTTAACCAATAAATCATTTAAAAACGATTTAACTTTCTCAGGATTTTGCGCCATTCGTTCTTCTAAAACAAAGTGAGAATGAGTTTCATATCCTAATAAATTGGCACGTTCAAAACGTAATTTCGCAATTTTAAGTGTGATTTCTTGATTGTCAAATTCGTTGTTTTGAAAAGCTTTTTTTCCGGCTGCGATGGCGATTTCTTTTCGCAACTCACGATTTTCGGCATAAGTTACAAATGGTAAATAACTTGGATGATCTAAGGTAAAAATCCAGCCTTCCAAATCTTTACTTTTTGCCAATGATTTAGCCGCTTCAATTGTTCCTTCTGGCAAACCTTTTAAATCGTTTTCATTAGTAATATGAAGTTGATAATTATTAGTTTCTGCCAAAACATTTTCGCTGAAAGTTAACTTTAGTTTTGCCAATTCAGTATCGATTTCGCGAAGTTTAGCTTTCTTTTCTTCCGATAATAAAGCACCGTTTCTAGAAAAACTTTTGAATTTTTTGTCTAGTAAAGTTGCTTGCTCTGTAGTAAGGTTTAAAGTGTTTTTTTGCTCGTAAACCGATTTTATTCTTTTGAATAAATCTTCATTCAAAGTGATGTCGTTACTGAATTCGGTCAATAATGGTGTAACTTCTTGAGCGATTTTTTGCATTTCGTCACTAGTTTCTGCCGAATTCAAATTGAAGAAAATCGATGACAATCGGTCTAATGCATCACCAGAAAAATCCAATGCTTCAATCGTGTTTTCGAATGTTGGAGCTTCTGGATTGTTGATAATAGCGTCTATTTCTGCTTTTGCCGAAGCAATATTTTCGATAAAAGTAGGTTTGTAATCTTCCATTTTAATTTGAGAAAATGGAGCAGTATCGTGTTTTGTATTGAATTTTTGAACTAAAACTTTCATAGTATTATTTATTGTTGATTATAAACCATTAAGAAATTAAGTTTCATTAAGGCAGTCAAAACTTAATGAAACTTAATTTCTTAATGGTTTAAAACTTTTATTTTTTCAATTCAGATGCAGCTTTATTCACTGCTTCTTTCAGACTTTCTTTGTAGAAAATAATTTTGTCTAGTACACATTTATCATGACTTCCGATGATTTGTGCGGCAAGAATTCCAGCGTTTTTTGCTCCGTTTAGCGCAACAGTTGCAACTGGAACGCCACCAGGCATTTGCAAAATCGACAAAACCGAATCCCAACCATCGATTGAATTACTTGATTTTACAGGAACACCAATTACAGGTAATGGTGACATCGAAGCGACCATTCCTGGTAAATGAGCCGCACCACCAGCACCAGCAATAATTACTGAAATACCTCGGTTGTGCGCATTTTTACTAAAATCAAATAATTTTTCAGGTGTTCTGTGTGCCGAAACGATATCTACTTCGGTTTCAATGTCAAATCCTTTTAAGATGTCGATGGCTTCTTGCATTACAGGCATATCTGAAATGGAACCCATTATTATGGCTACTTTTTTCATGAATTTTTATTTTTATTAAATAAATCTCTTATTTTATTAATATTCCTTTTATGCGTGCCATAAGAGAACAATTGAAATTTATTCGCTTTACTGTTTACTAGTACTAAATTTTCATTAATTACTATTGAGATTTTTTGCCCATAAGTTAGGAAATTACCCAAAGTTTCAAATGTTATAAAATTATTATTATGCGTTTCAATGTGCGAAAGAGTAAAATAATAAGGTATTTTTTCTTCTAAAATAGTTGTAATTTCTGGATGTTCTTTGGAAACCAAAATTTCTTCAAATTTACTAAAAGAATTTATTTCGCTTTGAAAGAAAAAAATAATTAATACTGAATATGAAAGTATTATTAAACTAAAGAAAATTATAAATCCAAACATATTATTTTCTTTAAGTATATTAGTTGTTAATGCTTCAACAATAACATTAAATGATATTGAAAATCCAACTAATATGAAAAGCAAATATACAATTGAAATTAAAATAGTTTTAAAAAGAGAATTTGGATACCTTTTATTTTTTATAATATATGCGATTGTTGTAGAGTCCATTTTTAAACAGAGATCACTCTAATACTATTCTTCACTTCCTCAGCAATTTTTCTGGCTTCATCCATATTTTCATTTACAATCGTAACATGTCCCATTTTTCGGAAAGGTCGTGTTTCTCTTTTGCCGTAAATATGAGGCGTTACACCATCAATTGCCATTATTTTTTCAATGTTTTCGTAAATTACTTGACCTGAAAAACCTTCTTCACCAACCAAATTTACCATAATTCCGGCAACTTTGCTATTTGTATTTCCTAAAGGTAAATCTAAAATCGCACGCAAATGATTTTCAAATTGTGAAGTATAACTTGCTTCAATACTATAATGTCCCGAATTGTGTGGTCTTGGCGCAACTTCGTTTACCAAAATTTCGTCGTCTTCGGTTTGGAACATTTCTACCGCTAATAATCCAACATGATTAAAAGCTTGTGAAACTTTTAAGGCAATTTCGGTTGCTTTTTGAGCTACTTTTTCGTCTATTCGAGCCGGACAAATTACATATTCTACTTGATTGGCTTCAGGATGAAATTCCATTTCTACTACTGGATAGGTTTTGACTTCGCCAGAAACCGAACGTACAACAATCACAGCCAATTCATTTTTAAACGGAACCATTTCTTCTGCAATGCATTCTACATTAGGTAGTTTTACTAAATCTAACGCTGAACGACACACTTTTACACCATTTCCATCATAACCAAATTGCGCGCATTTCCACACAAAAGGAAATTCTAATTCGTCTTTTTCTAACGATTTTCTCAAATCATTTAAATCTACATAACGCTGATGAGGTGAAGTTGGGATGTTATTTTGAACATAAAAATCCTTCTGGCAACCTTTATTTTGAATTAATCGTAACGTTTTTGGCGAAGGATAAACAGGTAAACCTTCTTCCTCTAGTTTATCTAAAGCATCAAGATTTACATTTTCAATTTCGATAGTTAGCAGATTGACCATTTTACCAAATTGATAAACGGTGTCAAAATCCATTAAACTTCCGCGAAAGAATTTTGTTGCGCCAAATTGGCTTGGAGCTTCATCGCTTGGATCAAGAATATACGTTTGGATATCAAATTTTCGGGTTTCGGTAAGGAGCATTTTTCCTAATTGTCCACCGCCGAGTATGCCTAGTTTAAAATCAGAAGAGAAATAATTCATTATGTTGTAGTTGTGTTTGCGCAAAGATAAGAGTAAGAATTTAGAATTCAGAATTTAGAATTCAGAAAATACTATTTGTTGAGTTTCTTTAATAAATTCCTTGTTGCCGCTTGGTAAGCCGCGGAATGATTGGAATAATCTTGAGAAATAATCATTTTTAATTCATTGTGAACCCAATCATATTTTTTGCCTAAAACAAAAAGTGCTTTCATGGCATACACTTTTGAAGCTACTTTTTCGTCTTGAATTAATCGGTCAAGTAGCGCTTCGATTAAATTGTGTTCTTGTTCCTGTGTGAGCGAAATGCCGTTTTTCCTGTGATTACTTTTGGTCAAAAAGAAAGCTATTTTAGTTGCTGGTCGTAATGCAGAAGCATCTTTAATTTTTGGAAGTATAATGCAGAAATCTTCTATGTAAGCTGCAAATTGTTTTAATTTCTTTTCGCAAACCAAGTCCAAACTCCAAAACGCTTTTATATGTAAATCGTGTTCAATATCAAAGGCTAATCGTATCATTTCATCGAGATGATTTTCGTTTTTCATGGCAAAATTGCTCACCATTTTTCGGCTGGCAACATGACATGTACTGGCTTCGATTTTTTGATACATTTGGCTTTTCATGTGGTAAATATATCTAATTTGCAAAAAAGTGTCAATACTTACTGCTTAATACTTTATACTTCATTAAATTTGCAACTTATTTTTAAATAAAAAATAATGATACACCTTCACGACAAATCTTTTGAGCCATTTATTTCATCGGAAGAAATACAATTTGCAATTCAAAATATGGCCAAACAAATGGACGACGACTTTTTTGATGAAGTTCCAGTTTTTATTGGCGTTTTAAACGGTTCTTTTATGGTTTTGTCTGATTTAATGAAAAATTACAGAGGAATGTGTGAAGTGAGTTTCATTAAAATGGCTTCCTATGAAGGAATGGCAACTACTAATGAAGTAAAACAGTTAATAGGTTTAAACCAAGATTTAGAAGGAAGAACGGTTGTGATTGTAGAAGATATTGTCGATACAGGAAATACAATTGAAGAATTGAAAACTATTTTCAAAGAAAAGAATGTGAAACATTTAAAAATAGCAACACTATTTTTCAAACCAGAAGCTTACAAAAAAGACATCAAAATTGACTATATCGGAATAAGAATTCCAAACAAGTTCATTGTTGGTTATGGCTTAGACTATGATGGATTAGGAAGAAATCTTCCAGATGTATACCAATTAGCACAATAAAACGTATTCAGAAAGTTACTAAACTCATAAACACATAAACTTTTAAACTCATAAACTAAAAAAAATGATTAACATCGTTCTTTTCGGAAAACCAGGTGCAGGAAAAGGCACACAAGCTGAATTTTTAAAAGAAAAATACAATTTAACACATCTTTCAACAGGAGATATTTTTAGATTTAACATTAAAAATGATACCGATTTAGGAAAACTTGCCAAAACATTTATGGACAAAGGCGATTTAGTTCCAGACGAAGTAACCATCCAAATGTTGCAAAGCGAAGTAGATAAAAACCCACATTCAGCAGGATTTCTTTTTGATGGTTTTCCAAGAACATTAGCTCAAGCTGCGGCTTTAGATAAATTTCTTGAAAGCAAAGGACAAAACATCACAGCAACGGTTGCACTTGAAGCTGATGATGATATCTTGGTAGCACGATTATTAGAAAGAGGAAAAACTTCAGGAAGACCTGATGATCAAGACGAAGAAAAAATTCGCAATCGATACCAAGAATATAACGAAAAAACCGCACCTTTGATGGATTATTACAAAGGACAACAAAAATTTTATGCTGTAGATGGAATTGGCACCATCGAAGAAGTTACAAAAAGAGTTAGCAAAGTAATAGATAATTTGTAACTTAGTGCCTGTAAAGGTTAATCAAACATTTTTCAATTGGAAATTTTTATAATTTTTCTTCTTATTTTATTGAATGGAGTTTTCTCAATGTCTGAGATTGCGCTCATTTCTGCTCGAAAAAATCGACTAGAAACTGCTGCAAAAAAAGGCAATACTAATGCAAAGGTGGCATTAGACTTAGCTAATTCTCCAAACAAATTTCTTTCAACGGTACAAATCGGGATAACGCTAATCGGAATTTTAACCGGTATTTATTCAGGTGACAAAATTACAGATGATGTAAAATTGTTTTTTGACGGTTTTGTATCACTACAACCTTATTCTCAAAGTATTGCCGTTGGAGTAGTGGTAGTGGTTTTAACTTTTTTCTCACTAGTTTTGGGGGAATTAATTCCAAAACGGATTGGTCTTAATTATCCCGAAGCGATTGCTAAATCTGTTGCTGTACCGATGAAAATGGTTTCCGTAGTAACAGCACCATTTATTTGGTTATTAACCGTTTCAACCGAGTTTGTTTTAGATGTTTTTAAAATAAAACCAACTGCCGATGGAAAAGTAACCGAAGAAGAAATCAAAGCCATCATAAAAGAAGGAACCGAAGGTGGCGAAGTTCAAGAAATTGAGCAAGACATCGTGGAACGCGTTTTCCATATTGGCGATAGAAAAGTAAACTCCTTAATGACACATCGCCAGTGGATAGTGTACCTTTCTACAGATGACACCATCGAAGAAATAAAAAACAAAGTACTCGACGAATTGCATTCCGTTTATCCAGTTTGTAACGAAAATCTTGACGAAGTTCAAGGCGTTGTGCTATTAAAAGACCTTTTTGCCAACTTCGAAAAAGGTAATTTTGACCTAAAATCAATCGCCAAAGAACCAGTCTATTTAATCGAACACACATCAGCTTACAAAGCACTAGAAAATTTCAAAAAATCCAAAGTACATTATGCTTTTGTAACCGATGAATACGGTGTTTTTCAAGGAATTATCACGCTAAATGACATCCTCGAAGCACTCGTTGGCGAAGCATCCGATTTTGATGAAGACGAATACCAACTCGTTTCCCGCGAAGACGGAACTTGGCTCGTTGACGGACTATATTCGCTACACGATTTTCTAACCTATTTCGACATGGACGAACTAACCAACGATTACGACGTAACCACGGTAAGCGGACTAATCATGACCGAAATGGGTAAAATTCCAACACAAGGCGAAAAACTAATCTGGAACAAACTCGAACTCGAAATCATCGATATGGATGGCGTAAAAATTGATAAAGTACTAGTAAAATCAATAATAGAATAAAAATACAAGGAGCGAATCGTTCGGGCAAAAAATAAACCATTTTCCTGCTTTTCGTTACAATCTTTTTTAATTGTTTTGTCATTCTGACCTTGTCTCAGGACAAAACAATTAAAAAAGGATTTCCACTACAATCAGGGCTAAAAAGCTAGCCATAAAAATAAAGAATAAAACAATGACCGAAGGTAATTTCGTTGACTACGTAAAAATATACGTTTCCTCAGGAAAAGGAGGAAAAGGATCATCCCATTTGCACCGCGAAAAATTCATAGAAAAAGGCGGACCAGATGGTGGCGATGGTGGTCGTGGTGGACACGTAATCATAAAAGGAAACAAAGGACTTTGGACATTATTTCACCTAAAATTTGCTAGACACATCAAAGCTGGTCATGGTGGCGATGGCGGAAGTTCACGAAGTACAGGACACGACGGCGAAGACAAAATCATCGAAGTGCCACTTGGAACCGTAGTTCGCGACAAAGAAACCGAGGAAATTCTATTTGAAATAACCGAACACGGTGAAGAAAGAATTCTAGTAAAAGGCGGAAAAGGCGGATTAGGAAACTGGAATTTTAGAAGTTCAACCAATCAAACGCCGCGTTATGCACAACCAGGAATGCCAGTTGAAGAGCTAGATGTAATTCTAGAATTGAAAGTATTGGCAGACGTTGGTTTAGTAGGTTTTCCAAATGCTGGAAAATCAACTTTACTGTCTGTCTTAACATCAGCCAAACCAAAAATAGCCGATTATCCGTTTACGACATTAAAACCCAATCTTGGAATTGTAGCCTATCGCGATTTTCAATCGTTCGTAATCGCTGATATTCCTGGAATTATAGAAGGCGCAGCCGAAGGAAAAGGTTTAGGTCATTATTTCCTTCGACATATAGAGCGAAATTCAACGTTGTTATTCCTCGTTCCAGCCGATGCCGATGATATTAAAAACGAATACGATATTTTGCTAGACGAACTTCGTAGATATAATCCAGAAATGCTTGACAAAGACAGATTGATAGTAATTTCAAAAAGCGATATGCTCGACGACGAACTCAAAGCTGAAATGAAACAAGAATTGGATAAATCGTTTAAAGGAATACCTTACATGTTTATTTCCTCAGTTGCCAATCAAGGATTAACGGAACTAAAAGATAAACTTTGGCAAATGCTCAACATCGATACTGAGCAACCCGAAAACAGCCACGGACTATAAAACAAAATCCCATCGCAAGATGGGATTTTTTGTTTTCTTGATAATTTTCTCCTTAAAATTGTCATTCCATAGGAATCTCAAAACGGTGTGAAATTCTTATGGAATGACAAATTAAACGTTTATTTTAAATAAAAAACCTCACTATTAGTGAGGTTTTAATTAGTTAACTTTTTTATTTTTTACATTCTGAGTAATCAACTTCAAACTCATAATTTTTGTCACTCAATTTTTTAATTGCTGAGTTAGAGTTGTGAGCAGGTTTATAAGACGCACCTGTTCCTAAATCAACAGCAATTCCAACTAGTCCAAATGATAATGCAGAAAGTATAAAGTTTCCAGTTCTGAAAGATTTATCAAAAGTTTGAGTCTTAGATGGGCAACCTTCTTGTTTTACTTCAACAACTAATGGTTGATTTCTTGAAAAAAGACTAGTGGCTTGTCCATTACCTAATTTTTGACCATTAACAAATATTTCTGCGTTTGGTTTGTCTTTTACTTTAATTGTACCGTTATACTTACTTCCACCAAACATCACACCACAACTGTTAAATAGAAATGACATGCAAAATAAACCTGCTAATAAATAAACTTTTTTTCTCATAAACTTTAATTGATTAATTATTAAACCTACTTTCAGTATTTTTAGTGTCGCTGTTTCGGTATTTCCGACTATTAAATTTTTTTTATTTATTTATTGTAAAATTTTAAAGTAAAATGTATTTACACAAAAAAAAATGTAATCAAATATTTGCAAATATAAATTTTTTATAACAAGTTGTTGATAGTGTACTAATTTTTTCTACAATACATTTTATGTAATAATTAAAACCAATATTTTTTTAGTAAAATCATTTTTGCTTTTTTATCAAAATATTATTGGTTTTAATTATTACTTACTCTTTAACCAGAACAAATTTTATTCTCAAAATGAACTATTTTAAGTCGTCAACGGATAATTTTATGTCGTCACCGAATGATTTTATGTTGTAGAAAAAATAAAAAAAGTCAAAAAAATAATTTAAAAATAGGACAGTAAATTATTCTTTAAGTTTAATGTATCTTTTAAACACTAATAGATTGTTTTTTACACTACAACGGCAGAGAATTTTTGAGATAGATTTTTTTTGAAATAACGATAAACTAAATCGATTTCGTTTTAACAAAATTTTAAATTCATTTCGTTAAAAAAAAGTATCTTCGCACCACTATTAGTTTGGTTTCAAAGTGTAACATTTTGAAAATATTTTAGACTATTAGTGTTCAAACAATTACTAATTATATTTTTTTACAATGAAAAAAATTATTTTCTCCTTAATTGCAGGGATTATGCTTATGCCAATGAGCGTAAAAGCTGACGAAGGAATGTGGTTTTTAATGTTTATTGAAAGATTAAACCACCGCGACATGCAAAAGATGGGCTTACAACTTACAGCCGAAGAAATCTACAGCATCAACAACCACAGTTTAAAGGATGCTATCGTTCAATTTAACGGAGGTTGTACTGCTGAAATCGTTTCAAAAGATGGTTTAGTATTAACCAATCACCACTGTGGATACGATGTTATTGCTGAACTTTCATCAGAGCAAAAAAATTATTTAAAAGATGGTTTCTGGGCAGCAAATAGAAAAGAAGAAATGAAACCTTCAAATCTTTTTGTTCGTTTCTTCGTTAGAATGGATGACTGTACTAAAAGAGTTTTGGCAGTAGTAACTCCAGGAATGAGCGAAGCTGATAGAGAAAAAGCAATCAATGCAGAAATTGCAAAAATTGAAAAAGAAAACAACGAAGGTGGAAAATATACCGTATCCGTTCGTCCTTTCTTTCAAGGAAATGAATACTACTATTTTGTGTACCAAGATTATAAAGACGTTCGTTTAGTAGGAACGCCACCAGAAAGTTTAGGAAAATTTGGTGGTGATACAGACAACTGGGAATGGCCACGTCACACGGCAGATTTCTCTATGTTCCGTGTGTATGCAAACGCTGATGGTTCGCCAGCAGAATATTCAGAAAACAACGTTCCTTTAAAACCAAAGCACTATTTACCAGTAAACATTGGTGGTGTAAAAGAGAACGACTATGCTATGATTTTAGGATATCCAGGAAGAACCAACCGTTGGATGCCAGCAAGCGGAATTGAGCAAAACGTGAAGTTTGCTTATCCTGCTTGGGTTGAAGGTGCAAAAACAGGTATGGACGGAATGAAAAAATACATGGATCAAAGCGAAGCAATCAATTTAATGTATGCTTCTAAATATGCTAGCACGGCCAACTACTGGAAAAACCGTCAAGGAATGATTGATGCATTATCAAAATTTGGTACAGCTAAAACAAAAGCAGCACAAGAAAAAAAATTCAATGCTTGGGCAAACAAACCAGCAAACAAAGCAAAATATGGAACTGCGGTTGACAACATCAACAAGTTTTATGCGTTAACTAACGAAAAATCAAGACACGACAACTATATGATGCAATTGTTCAGAACGACTTCTTTTGGAACTATCGGAAGAACATTAGGTCGTCAAATGGATGCTTATGTAAAAGCAGATGCTGCAAAGCGTGCTCAACTTGCTCCAGCTATCGAAGAAATGGCTACTGAAATGTACAAAGAAATTCACATTCCAGCGGAAAAAGACATACTTGCTGCTCAGTTAAAATTATATGCTACAAAAGCTACAGGTTATGCCATTGCACCATCAGTTAAAAAACTGGCTGAAGAAAACAACAACGATTTTACAAAATATGTAAACGCAGCGTTTGATTTAAGTATCTTCACTTCAATGGATAGAATTAAAGCGTTTTTAGCTTTACCAAACCAAGCAATGCTTGAAAACGATCCATTATACACGTTAACGAATGATATGTTAACGCATTACAACACAAAATCAGACGAAATTGCAAAAGCACAAAACGATTATTCAGCAGGATTCCGTCTTTTAGTAGAAGGTTTGAGAGAATCTAAAATTGGAACTATCAAATATCCAGATGCTAATTCAACATTACGTTTAACGTATGGAAAAGTTCGTTCATTACCAGCAGACAAGCGTAATGATGCAACTATCAATAACTACACAACTTTAGCTGGACAGGTTAAAAAGTACAAAAAAGGTGATCAAGAATTCGACTTACCAGTAAAAGTTCTTGAAATGCAAAAGAACAAAGACTATGGTCGTTATGCTGACAAAGACGGTTCACTTCACGTGAATTTCTTGACTGACAACGATATTACAGGAGGAAACTCAGGTTCGCCAGTAATCAACGGAAAAGGAGAATTAATCGGTCTTGCATTCGACGGAAACATCGAAGCAATGGCAGGTGACGTAATCTTCGACGCAAAATTACAAAGAACCATCAACGTAGATATTCGTTACGTATTGTGGGTAATCGAGAACTTCTCGGGCGCAAAACACATCGTTGACGAAATGACATTGGTGAAATAATCCAACCTGAAAGGTTTTCATAACCTTTTTGGTTTAAACCATAAACTCCGAACTAAACAATTAGTTCGGAGTTTTTTTATTTCTAAACCTGGCAGGTTTCAATAACCTGTCAGGTTTAAAGCCAACTGTAAAAGTAATTTGGAGCGAATCGTTCGGGATGTATCAGCAATCCATTTTCCCGCTTTCCGTTTCAATCTTTTTATTAATTGCCACGGGTTTAAACCCGTGGCAATTAATAAAAAGGATTTCCACTACAATCGGGGCTAAACGGTATTTGTATTGATTTTTTGTAAACATTTAAACCTAACAGGTTTCAAAAACCTGTTAGGAATTATATATTTATTCCACAACTTTAATCTTGATATTTTCCGAATGACTAGAAAATTCTGGCGCATACATACTTTGCAACGTAGAAATACCATTATTAAACGAACCCAAATTGGTCACACGTAAATCATATTCCAAAACATAAGTTCCTTTGTTTAAAACATCAAAAAAGAAATGCGTAGCAACATCTTTCGTGCTTTTATAATAACTACAATTGCTGCTTGATTGATATCCCGAAATTACATCTACAGGTTCTAAACACGAAGCTCTTAAATCTTTTAAATGCACAAACTCCAAATTGTTTTCGGTTTTAATGATTAGTCTAACGGTTAGTAAATCGCCAACTTTTAGTGTTTCATCCGTAACGCTAACCAATTCATCGCCTTTGGAAGTTTTTATTTTTTTGAATAATTTTTTATCAATAGCAATCGCTTGAGTGGAATCTTTTTTAATGTTTTCCAAACTTTCAAAATATTGCCAATAAACGCCACCAAATCCTGGTGCAGACGTTTTATTGTTTATTGTAATCGTTCCCATTTTTGGAGTTATTTCATCAGCTGTAAATTGAACTTTTAAATAACCGGTTTGTTGTTCTTCGTCTTTGGAAATTAGTTTTTTAGTGAGCAGTTTTTCGTCACCAATTGTAATTTTGGTATTTTCTTTTAACGACGTCCAATCACTTCCATAGTTGAGCAATGCATATACGGCTTCGGTAGTCGATTTTGTAGTTGACCATTTATCCGTTTGCTTATTTTTAATCAACCAAACTTTCATTGCATCAATCATTTCTTTGTTATAATCTATTTCGGCAAAGGCTTCAATCAATAACGCTTGAGTTTCAATACTTGATTGATACCAATAACAACCTGAAGTATTTTCTATCCAATACATTCCAATTTCATCATTGTTAGAAACTGTTTCTTTCAGGCTAGAGATGATTTTTTTGGCAAAAGCTTTTTCGTTAAATCTATTCATGATTAAAGCCAACAAGCCTTTTTCATAAAGCGAATAATTCAACCAATCTTCTTTCGAATGTTTTAATTGAAGTTGAATTAAAGAATCGCATTTTTTGGATAAAGGATATTCATTTATGTAAAAACTTCTGGTATATAAATAGTTCAGGTTAACGGTTTCGGGACGGAAAATCTTTTTGTTTTTGGAATAAACCGAAACAAATTGTTTGTCCAAATTCGGAATTCCTTTGGAAACAATCGTTTTGTATTTCAAGCTATCGTTTGGAAATAATTTGTTCAAATGACCAATTCTCGAAAGAATGTGCTGCGAAATATATCGGTTTTCCGTTCCGCCACTAAACCAAGGAAATCCACCCGAAGGCAACATTTTTTCTTCCAGTTTTTTCAAAGATTTTTCGTTGTTTTCTTTCAGTGTGTTCAAATCCATTAAAATCGCTAATCGTTTGTTTTTCTCTTCGTCACTTTCAGCATCAAGCAACCAAGGTGTTTCGGCTAAAACAATAGATTTTAGTTCTTCATTCATTGCTAATTTACTGGCAACCGATTTAGTGTTTTGCCATTTTTGGAATAATTTTTCAATTTTTGGATTAGAAGAAATAATTTTTTCCGCAATACAATTGGCATAATATTTTGCAAAAGTTTGTTCGGCACAATCGTGTTCATACGTCATCAAATAAGGCAACGATTGCAACGCTATCCAAACAGGATTTGAAGTGTATTCAAACGTTAACGCATGGTTTTGTAGCGTGGTTGACATGTTATTTTTTAAATTAGCCAAAGTAAATTCGCGCTTCGAGTTGCTTTTTACCCAAACAGGAATACTTTCAGTAATCAAGATTTTATCGGTTAGAACCGGAAGAATGTTTTCTTCGCCATCGCTAACATTCCCCGATTTGGCTATTACTTTGTAACGCAAACCTTGAATGCCATCAGGAATGGTTATTGTCCAATTGACAACTACGCTTTGTTTGGGTTTGCAATTGAATATTTTAACATTGTTTGTATTCATCGTTAACGTATCAATTGCTTTGTTAGTTGCTGCATCAAAAAGAAGCAGAACAGCATTTCCTGATTTGGTTTCATTGGTCATATTAACCACTTTAGTTGCTAGATTGATAACATCTTTTTCTCTCACAAATCGAGGCATATTTGGCATAACCATCAAATCTTTTTTCGAGATAACATCCGTCTGAAAATAGCCTGTTTCCGTCTTTTTGTTGTGCGCAAACATTCGCAAACGCCATTTTGTCAACGATTCTGGTGAAGTAAAACTGAAATTGATATTTCCTTTGGAATCGGTGGTTAGGTTAGGGAAGAAGAATGCTGTTTCGTTAAAATTAGTTCGGGTTTTTACTTGTTCCAAGGCTTGCAATCCATTGTTAGTATTGACAAGAATTACACCATTTACACCACGCGAACCATAAAGCGATTTTGCCGAAGCATCTTTTAAAACCGCCATATTTTTAATATCGTTTAGATTTATTTTACTAAATTCTTCTTCTGTCATTGGAACGCCATCAACCACAAATAAAGGTCTAGCATTTTCGTCATTGGAATTATTTCCTCGTATTATAACTCTTGCAGCAGCACCAAGTTTTCCACTGGCTGCTACAATTTGTATTCCCGAAGCTTTCCCTTGCAACATTTGATCTAAAGAAGTTATAGCGTAATCATCTTCTATAATTGTTCTTACGGCACTTACATAATTTTCTTTTTTTTGTGTAGAAAAACCAACAACCACAACTTCTCGCAAACTTGCACCTTCATCTAAAGTAACATTGATGTTTTTTTCTTTTTCATATTTTATAGAAATGGCATTATAACCAGTAAACGAAATATCAAGACTTTCTCCAGCTTCCATTTCAATTTCATAATAACCGTTAAAGTCAGTTTGTGTGCTGCGAGTTGTACCACTAACAATTACATTTGCTCCGGGAAGTGGTCCAAGTTTATCGGAAACTACCCCATAAACTGTTTTGGCATTTTTTGGAACCGTAGCAATTGGTTTTACAGAGTTTAAATATCGTTCGTTTGCATATTTGTTTTTTCCATTGAAGTCAAATCCAAACCAGTTTAATTCAGGATTTGGAGTATAGGTTTTGTAATATTTTGTAATAAGATAGGCATTGTCAAAACGGATAGTGTTTTCATATCGATTTGGTCTTTGGTAGATTACACTTGGATGCGATTTATGGTTGTAAAATGTGATTTTATCCCAATCGGTTGTAGCAAATTGATCCAGCGAAGTATCATACATACTGGCTAAAACTTCGGATTGCAACTTGGAATTTTTTATTAAAAACGACCAATTTTCATTGCTTCCGGGTTCAATTTTATTGCGCATACTGATGACTTCAAAATCGAGTTTGGTTTCGATTTCGTCTTTTGAAATGGTGATTTCGTCTGCAAAATAATTGTTTTCCCATAGCGTAGAAAAATGAAAATTAACATCAGTAGAATAACTATTTTTTTTAGGGAATTTGACTAGCGCAGAACCATTTTTTAATTGGATTACAGTTTGTGATTGGTTTTTTTCATCGGCATACATTCGAGATGTAATAAACAAATCAGGAATAACAGATTGAATTTCGAAGACAAAATTGTTTTTATCGCTTTCAATTTGATTAAGAGTGAAAAGCTTTTCCTTGTTTGCCATTTTCTTTGTTGATAGCAGTTCAAAGAAAGCTTCTGTGGTGATTTCGTTTCCTTTTTGGTCTTTGGCTTCTACCAAAATTTTATATTTTTTTGGTTCAAAATCCTTTAGAAAATCCAAATCTATTGTTGTTGAATTTTCGGTGTCAAAAGGAATGGTTTTTATTTTCTTTTCTACAATTTCAGTGTCTTTTTTATCAAAAGCTTCGTATGGAAATAATTTTTCAAATTCCGTTTTGCTGATAGAATGCAACTCAGGAAAAAGCTCTCTTTTAATTAGAAAATGATTTTGATTTTGTGCTATAAAAGTGATAGTTCCTTTTGTTTTTATTGGAAAATTATTTAAAGTAGTCACTTTAATCTGCAAGGTGTTTTTTTCTTCTTGTTTTAATTGTGAAGCAACAATACAGCTTAATTTTAGCATTTTTTGTCCAACAACCATTGAAGATTTTTTGGTTCGAGTTTCACCATTCAAATCGGTGATTTCGGTTTCGATGGTGTAGTTTATTGTTTCCACTTCAGAGACAGAAATATTGTCCGTAGAAGCAATAAATTCTATTTTGAAATTTCCATTTTCATCGGTTGTGGTTTCATCAAAAATCTCGTCTTCATCATCATTGAAATATTGATTTTTTTTGCGGAAACTTTTGGTAACGTTATAATCAACTGTAGCGTTGGTTAGATTGCTTCCAGCAAGTGTTTTGGCATTTCCTTTAATAGTTATTTTATCGCCAATAGTATAATTTTCGGTGATTTCGTCAAAAGTAATTTCAAAGGTTGGTCGTTTGTATTCTTCAACTTTGAAACTAAATTCAGGATATTCATCATAATCTACCTTATCCCAAAACAAATGTTCGTTTTCTTTTTTGTCGTAATATTTTGTGTCTATTTCAGTATCATCTGGTTCTTCTATTGAAATAGAAAATTCTCCAGTTAAAACATTTTTCGGAATATCATATTCGCCAGTGAAACTTCCAAATTCATTGGTTTGGATATCAAATGTTTTAACTTCATTGTCATTAGCATCAGAAATAATAACATGAACAGTCAAAAAAGGAACAACGCTTTTTACGTTATTTTTATTTTGAAATATATAACCTTTAAAAAACACTTTTTGTCCCGGACGATAAATTGCTCTGTCAAAGAAAAGCATCGATTTTGCTTCATATTTTTCGTTGTCATTATTGAGTTTTACTGATTTATAATAAGAGTGAATTAGCGTATCTTTTTCTTTGGTAAAAAGCAATTCAGAATAACGATTTTGATAAGAATCATCTACTGTATTAAACTTAACTTCTCCATTTTTATTGGATTTTTGTGTTTCGGTGTCGTTTTTTACGGTTACATTTTCAAGCGGTTGACCAGTTTTTCGGTTTAAGATATAAAAGTTATCCAAGTCATTTTTTTGTTCTTGAACGAACTCAATATTTGAAACTTGCATTGTTTTATAGGCAAAGTCTTTTCTTATTTTATGATGCGGATTTTTAGTTTCACAAAATATTAAGTATAATCCAATGTCTAAATTATCCATCAAAATTTCGGTGGAATATTCAAAATAATCCGATTTTGATGGTAACGTTTTCAGAGTAGAAAGTAAAGGTTTGTTGTTTTTAATGTAAGCTAAAACCAATGAATCTCTGTCGATTGATGGTGAGTTTGTACTTCTGTAATAGTAATTGTATTTTGATTCAAGTTTGTTGAAAATAGCCAATGGAATTTTGTAGTAGCTGACCTGTAAAGTGTCAACGTTTTTGTATTCTACAAAGGCACGATAGTTTTGATTAGGGTAAATTTTGCCAGTAATAGTTAGTGAAATTTCCTTTTTCAGAATATCTGATTTTAGCGATTCGGCTTCCGCTTTAGCATTTGGATTATCTCTTCGGTTTAAAATGGTATCGACAAGCGTTAAAACTTTTGGATAATGATTTTCGTTTTTTTCTTTAGAAGAAATTGAAAAATAATATTTTGCCACGTCAAGTTTGATGTCTTGTAGCAAATATTCGTTCTTTGTTTTGCTTTCTAAATCGGTTAGTTTTGAAAAATATATAGTTTTATCATTAATGTAATTGTAAAACTTTTTCATTCGATTGTATTGCAATACATGAATGTCTTGGTTGTTGTTTTTTAGGCAATATTTTTCGTTGTTTTGGAAAATTTCAATAATCATTTTCAAATTTCCATCTGAAATAGTATCAGTTTTAAAGGCAACAAATTCATCAGAATTCTTGATTAACTCAGTGAAAATAGCTTTGTATTTTTCATTATGCAATGAATATGCGTTTTGAAAATGATAATCAATTACCTTTTTTTGAAGAAAATCATACAAACTAATCGATTTTCCATCTGTGAAAGGCGAAATTTCAAAAATACTTTCAAAATCTTTCAGTTTAGTTTTATGAAGTTGGTCTTCGTCTGTTAGAAGAGTAGCAAAGGTTTTGCTGATTTCTTTTTGAAAATCATTCTTTGTCCAAGTTTTAAAATCTTTTGAATTATTGTTTTTTACATCGGTTCGGTTATCAATTGCGTATCGATTATTTTGATAGTAATTAGATAGTATCGAAGCATAGATGTAGTTTAGAATTGCCTTTTTACTATCTGTAGAATTTTTAATTTCCTTAGTTAGATTTTCAATAACTTTTACCTGATAATTTTCGTCATTTACTTGCAAGAATTTTGATTGATAGAAAAAACATTTAATGATTTGTTCATTAATTTTTTTACGTTTAGCTTTTTTATAAATAGAGTTTACCGCTTCGTGAGCACTTTTAATTTTGCCGTCCAATTCAAATTGAATGACTTCTTTCCATTCACTTTTAAAATCTTGAGCAAAGATAAATGAGCAACAAAAAAAGACTAAAGTCGTAAAAATATGTTTCATAAGAATGTGTTTTCTATCTATGATAGATACTAAAAATAGTAAAAAGGTTGGAAACACTTGTAAATAACAATGATTTTATTTAAAAGAAGTAAAATAATTCTTTTGGAGCGAATCGTTCGGTATTTATCAGCAATACATTTTCCCGCTTTCCGTTTCAATCTTTTTATTAATTACCACGTTTTAAACCCGTTGCAATTAATAGAAGGATTTCCACTACAATCGGGGCTAAAAGATAAACGAATTGATTTTTTGTTAACTTCTTCATTACATACATTAAAATCCAATTCCATTTTATTATTTTTGAAAAAAAAATAAAAGATGAAAATGCTACCTTTTTTATTTCTCCTTATATCAATAAACATGATAGCACAATCGGACTTTGAAAAGGCCGAAAAATTATTCGACCAAAAAAAATGGGAGCAAGCTAAACCATTGTTTGAAATCCATTTAAAAATTAGTCCAAGCGATCTAAAAACTATAGAATATCTTGGCGATATTGCTGGACATTTACAAAATTGGGACAACTGTATCTACTACTATAATAAGTTAAAAACACTTAAACCATCAGAAGCAAATTATTGGTATAAATATGGTGGCGGACTAGGTATGAAGGCTTCTCTAAAGAAAAATATGGAATCGCTTCGAATGGTTTACAAAGCGCAAGAAGCATTTGAAAAAGCCATAGAATTAAATAAAAAACATATTGATGCTCGCCATGCTTTAGTAACTTTATATCTACGATTACCAGGGATTTTTGGTGGTAGCGAGCGTAAAGCACAAAAGTATTCTGATGAATTAATGTCACTTTCAAAAGTCGATGGCTATTTGTCACAAGGTTATATTGATGAATACTTCGATAGAAATAAAAAAGCTGAAATAAGTTACATAAAAGCACACGAAATTGGTAACTCTAAAACCACGTTTCAAAAATTATATAATTTATATTTGAACAAATTAAAAGACAAAACCAAAGCTACTAAGTTAAAAGAACAATTCGAAAAGTAGGTTAAAAGGTTATGGGTTTATAAGTTTACAAGGCATTGTGTCTAAAATTCATAAACTCATAAACTCATAAACTCATAAACTTTACAAATGAGAACACATTTCATAGCCATTGGCGGAGCAGCCATGCACAATCTAGCACTAGCATTACACAATAAAGGATACCAAGTTACAGGAAGCGACGACGCGATATTTGAACCATCAAAATCACGTTTAGAGAAGAAAGGTTTATTGCCAGTTGAAATGGGTTGGTTTCCCGAAAAAATAACTCAAGATATTGAAGCCATTATTTTAGGAATGCACGCCAAAGCAGACAATCCCGAATTATTGAAAGCAAAAGAATTAGGTTTGAAAATCTACTCTTATCCCGAATTTTTATACGAACAATCTAAAAATAAAACCCGAGTAGTAATCGGTGGTTCGCACGGAAAGACTACCATAACTTCAATGATTTTGCACGTAATGCATTACCATAATATCGAAGTAGATTATATGGTTGGAGCGCAACTTGAAGGTTTTGATACAATGGTTCATCTTACAGAAACCAACGATTTTATTGTTCTTGAAGGCGATGAATATTTGTCCTCTCCAATAGACAGACGACCTAAATTTCATTTGTATCAACCAAATATCGCATTACTTTCTGGAATTGCTTGGGATCATATTAACGTGTTTCCAACCTTTGAAAACTACGTAGAACAATTTGAAATTTTTGTAAATCAAATAACGAAAGGTGGAATTCTGGTTTATAATGAAGAAGACGAAACCGTTAAAAAGGTTGCCGAAGAAACTACAAATACCATAAGACGTTTACCGTATGCAACACCTAATTATTCCGTTGAAGACGGAACAACATTGCTAGAAACTCCAGAAGGACCAATGCCAATAGAAGTTTTTGGCGCGCACAATTTAAACAATCTTGCTGGAGCAAAATGGATTTGCCAAAATATGGGTGTTGACGAAGCTGATTTCTACGAAGCCATTGCCAGTTTTAAAGGCGCAAGCAAACGTCTAGAAAAAATTGCCGAAGGAAAAGGAAAAGTAGCTTACAAAGATTTTGCTCATTCACCAAGTAAAGTTTCTGCAACTACCAAAGCAGTTAAGAATCAATATCCAGATAGAACTTTGATTGCATGTTTAGAATTACATACTTATAGTAGTTTGAACGCAGAATTTCTAAAAGAATATCAAAACGCACTTGACGCAGCCGATGTTGCTGTAGTTTTTTATTCGCCCGATGCTGTAAAAATCAAACAATTAGAAGAAGTAACTTACGATCAAATTGCGCAATCTTTCCAAAGAGAAGACTTAATTATTTACACCAATCCAGCTGATTTTAAAGAGTTTTTATTTAGTCAAAACTTTGATAATTCAGCATTATTATTAATGAGTTCTGGAAATTACGGCGGATTGAATTTTGATGACGTTAAAGGATTAATGAAGTAAAGATGTTTGAGAAAATTATCAGCATACTAGCTTTAATTATTTTTATAATAGAAATAAAAACGAGTATAAGGTATTTAAAAGAAAAGTGGTTAACATTTATAAATTTAAATGAAAGCCATTTAAACAGATTAGTAGCTGTTACTATTTTAGTAATTTGTTTGGTAATTATTGCCTTTCTATTGTTTGTGTCTTTTACAATTGTTTTAGATTGGATGAAAGTTTTTTAAATCATTAGAAAATCGCTAATCTTAATTCTTATATAGAAAATGCCCAACAATTTCATAATTAAACAAACAATCTTCAAGCACTTGTCCGCCACCAACATTGTGAACTAAAAGTGGTCGTTTTCCATCAGAAGATTTTTTATGAGTAACAATTCCAATGTGAGGTAATTTTCCGCCAATCATCCAAGTAACCATTTCGCCAGTTTTATAATCTGAAGCATTTTTAGAAATAGGTAACTTTTTACCTTTTCGTTCAAAAAAAACTTCAAGATTTGGAACTCTTCTGTGGTCAATATTCGTATCTGTTTTTTTCAAACCCCATTTGGTTGGATATTTTGAAAAATTAGCTTTCATATCTTCGTGAACTTCTTTTTGCAAATCAATACTAAGTTTTCGATAAGCACGAATGACAACATCACTACAAACTCCGGTTTTTGAAGGAACATCACCATTTGGATATTTTATCGAAACATAATCTGGTGTGTAAACAATACTTTCATCAATGATGGAAATGGCAGCATTGGAAAGTTTTTCTTCAAATATTTTTGGATTAGCTATCGTTTTAACTTCTTTTTGATTTTGACTGCATGTAAAAAACGCCAATCCAATTAGCAAAAAATAAAATCGTTTCATATATTTAGCTTTTTATTTACAAAACGTAATAATCACTTTTTTAGTATAACATTTGGAACAAAATTTCTCCATAAAAAACTGGGCTGAAGACGATAAGCCACGTGAAAAGCTAATGCTTAAAGGCAAACAAGCTTTGAGCGATGCTGAGTTGGTAGCTATTCTTATTGGTTCAGGAAGTCGAAACGAAAGTGCCGTTTCACTGAGCAAAAGAATCCTCGCAAGCGTTGATAACAATCTAAATGCTCTAGGCAAACTATCGTTAAAACAATTGATGGAGTTTAAAGGAATAGGCGAAGCAAAAGCCATTTCTATCGCTGCAGCATTAGAATTAGGACGAAGACGTAGAGCAGAAGAAACAGTTGAACTTAGCAAAATAACTTCAAGTAAGGCTGTTTTCGAAATTATGCAACCCATAATTGGCGAATTGCCACACGAAGAATTTTGGGTATTGTATCTCAATAATTCCAATAAAGTAATCTATAAATCACAACTGTCCAAAGGCGGAATTACAGGAACTATTGTTGATGTTCGATTAATTTTTAAAACCGCTTTAGAGAATAATGCCACTTCCATAATTTTAACACACAATCATCCTTCTGGAAAGTTACAAGCCAGTGATGCCGATAAAGAAATCACCAAGAAATTAAAATTGGCAGGTGAGCAACTTGATATTAGAGTACTTGACCATATTATTATCACAGAAATTGGATTTTACAGTTTTCAAGACGAAGGAATTTTTTAAAATATGAATACCATTACCGATATATTTTTTGACCTCGATCATACGCTTTGGGATTTTGATAAAAATTCTGTTTTAGCATTTGATAAAATTTTTAAAGCCAATCATCCAACGATTGATACCAACCAATTTGTAGAAATTTATGCACCAATAAATCAAGCTTGTTGGAAGTTGTATCAAGTCGATAAAATTACTCACGAAGAACTACGTTATCAAAGATTAAAGCAAACATTTGACGTGTTGAATTATACCATTTCAAATGAAGAAATCGACCAAATTTCAGTTGATTACATTGAGTTTTTGCCAGATAACAATTTGCTTTTCGATGGAGCAAAAGAACTTTTGGAGTATTTATTTTCCAAATACAATTTGCATATCATAACCAATGGTTTTGCCGAGGTTCAATCCCGAAAGCTTAAAAACTCAGGTATTGAAAGCTATTTTAAAACCATTACCAACTCCGAAAAAGCTGGAGTTAAAAAACCGCATCGAAATATATTTGAATTTGCCCTATCTTTGGCTAAAACAAATAAAGAAAACTCGATTATGATTGGCGATTGTATCGAAGCCGATGTTCAAGGCGCAATCAACTTTGGAATGCGAGCGATTTTATTTGACGAAAAAAATACAAATACTTCAAATAATGTTGAAAAAATCAACCATCTTTTGGAACTAAAAAAAATAATATAATTATGAAAAAATACCTTTTATTGATTGCCTTTTTTGTTTTCAGTACGACTATTGCACAAAGTGTTAACGACTATAAATATGTTGTAGTCCCTTCAAAATTCGATTTTTTAAAAGAACCAAACAAGTATAACATGAATACTTTAACGAAAATGTTATTTCAAAAATATGGTTTTGAAGTTTTCATGATGGATGATGCATTGCCAACAGAAATTGCTAATAATAGATGTAAAGCACTTTTTGCTGATGTTGTTGAAGACAATGGGATGTTAGTGACTAAACTTAAAATCGTTTTGAAAGATTGCAAAGACAATGTGGTTTATGAATCTGCTATTGGAAAAAGCAAAGAAAAAGATTTTCAAAAATCGTATACACAAGCATTTAGAGATGCTTCAAAATCATTTGAAACCTTAAATTACAAATACAATGGCGGTAATGAACTTTCAAATAGTACAGAAGAAAAATCAGAGCCAAAGCAAGAAAACAAAATTTACAGCCTTGAAACCAATCCAGAAAATCCTGAACTTTTCTTTTTTGCACAACCTATTATCAACGGTTTTCAAATTGTAAATAGTGATCCACGAGTAATCATGCGATTGTTCAATACTTCACAAAAAGGTGTTTTTATTGCAGTTAGAGGAGACGAAAAAGGAATAGTAATAACCAAAAACGGCAAATGGTTTTTTGAAAACTATGTCGATGGAAAATTAGTTTCAGAACCCATAAATATTAGGTTTTAACTTGAAACTTTAAACTCGAAACCCGCAACTTTTTTAATACCCATACTTATCCTTCCAGCGATTTTTCAAAAAAGTACGTAACTCATTCTCACGAGCATTGTTTCCTGGTTTGTAAAAAGCAGTTTGTTTAAGTTCATCGGGTAAATATTCCTGTTCCGAAAAATTGTTCGGATAATTATGCGAATATTGGTATTCTTCACCATAACCCAATTCTTTCATCAATTTAGTTGGCGCATTTCTTAAATGAATCGGAACCGATAAATCTCCAGTTTGTTTTACAATAGCTTGTGCTTCGCCAATGGCCATATAACTTGCATTACTTTTAGGCGAAGTTGCCAAATAAATAGCGCATTGGCTCAAAATAATTCTACTTTCAGGATTTCCAATGGTCGAAACCGCTTGAAACGTATTATTTGCCATAATAAAAGCTGTTGGATTGGCATTTCCAATATCTTCGCTAGACAAAATCAACATTCGTCTCGCAATGAATTTTACATCTTCGCCACCTTCAATCATTCGAGCCAACCAATAAACTGCACCGTTTGGATCACTACCGCGAATCGATTTGATAAACGCCGAAACAATATCATAATGTTGCTCGCCGGTTTTGTCATATAAAACGGTATTTTGCTGCACCAAATCCAACACTTTTTGATTGGTAATCAAAATTTCGTCCTCAGCGCTTGCGTTTACAACCAGTTCAAAAATATTTAATAGTTTGCGTCCATCGCCACCAGAAAGTCTTAATAACGCTTCGGATTCTTCGATTTCTATTTTTTTTTTCGCCAAAACACTGTCAATTTTCATTGCTCGGTCCAACAAAGCCAGCAAATCGTCTTTAGAAAACGGATTTAAAACATACACCTGACAACGTGACAATAACGCCGGAATAACCTCAAAACTTGGGTTTTCGGTCGTGGCACCAATCAAAGTAACCCAACCTTTTTCCACCGCTGCCAAAAGTGAATCTTGTTGCGATTTACTAAAACGATGAATCTCATCAATAAACAAAATCGGATTTTTTGCTGTGAATAATCCACCACTTTGTTTGGCTTTTTCAATCACATCACGAATGTCCTTAACTCCTGAATTTATCGCACTCAATTCATAAAACGGACGATTGCTTTGCTTCGCAATAATCTGAGCTAAAGTCGTTTTTCCCGTTCCTGGCGAACCCCAAAAAATCATTGACGGAATAATTCCTCTCGAAATCTGTTGCGTTAACGAGCCATTTTCGCCAACTAAATGTAGCTGACTAATGTAATCTTCCAATCGTTGCGGTCTGATGCGTTCTGCAAGTGGTGCTTCCATGGCGTAAAAATAAGGTTTTTAATTTTTTTTGGAGCGAAACATTAAGGCATTTTTTAAATCATTTTCCCGCTGTTCGTTTCAATCTTTTATGAATTGCCACGGGTTTAAACCCGTGGCAATTCATAAAAGGATTTCCACTTCCATCGCGGCTAGATCCAAACTTTTGGCTACTTTTTAAACTTTGTGAAATTTGCGCTTTCTTTGTGAACTTTGTGGTTAAAAATCAAAGTCAACTGACAAAATAGCATTAAATAATTTTTGGTTGTATTTTTGATAAACCATAAACGCACCAAACTAGTCTAAGTGTTTTAACATAATGCATAATAACGAAATCAACCATTTTAAATTTACACCTTCGGTTTGGATAGTACCAACATTTTTGTTGCTACTAATTTGGTTGGTGTTTTTTATTGAACATAAATTTAATATCAATTTAGTACAACACGGAATTTTCCCGAGAACGTTCTCAGGATTACAAGGTGTTTTGTTCAGTCCGTTTTTGCATGGCGATTTATCACATATTGCCAATAACAGTTTTCCTCTATTTATTTTAACGGCAGCTTTGATTTATTTCTATCGCGATATTTCGTTGAAAGTGCTTTTTTATGGCATATTGTTTTCGGGATTAATCACTTGGATTATTGGTAGAAGTTCGTATCATATTGGCGCTAGCGGATTAATTTATGTATTGGTTTCCTTCATTTTCTTTAAAGGAATGATGACGCAATATTTCCGATTGATGGCTTTGTCGTTGACAGTTGTAATGATTTATGGCGGAATGGTTTGGTATGTTTTTCCAAGCGAAGAACTATCGTTGGGAAAATCTATTTCTTGGGAAGGACATTTGGCTGGGTTTTTAACTGGTTTTGCTTTTGCGGTTTTGTTCAAAACACCCGATTATAAAGAATCCATAAAATACGAATGGGAAAAACCCGATTTCAATCCAATGGAAGATGCATTCATGAAACGATTTGACGAAAATGGAAACTTTGTAAATCCACCAAAACCAGAAGAACTTGAGGTTATTGAGGAAGAAGTTTTTCCGCCAAAAGTAAATTATATTTATGTTTTTAAACAAACCACAGACGATAACAAAAAAGCAGAATAGTTGTTTTTTTTTAGCCCCGATTGAAGAGAAAATAAAAAATGCTTCCATGGTTTGGAAGCATTTTTTATTGTAACGAAAAGCGGGAAAAAAGTTTATTGATAAAACCCGAGCGATTCGCTTCAAATTATCTTTAAATTTTAACTTCTTTGACGAACGGTTTCATACAAAAACGCGCCGCAAGCTACGGAAACATTGAGCGAACCGATTGTGCCGAACATTGGTAATTTTCCTTTGGCATCTACAATTTTTAAAACTGATGGATTGATGCCTCGATCTTCACTTCCCATGATGATGGCAACGGGTTCGTTTAATGAAATATTGTAAATACTATCTTCTGTTTTTTCGGTGGCAGCAACGGTTTTGATTCCGCTTCCTTGGAGGTAAAAAATGGCGTCTTTGATGTGGTCAACTTTGCAAATTGGCACATTGAAAACTGCTCCTGCAGAGGTTTTTACGGTATCACCATTTACTGGAGCCGAACCTGTTTTTTGAACTATAATTCCATCAACTCCTGTACATTCTGCTGTTCTGATGATGGCACCAAAATTTCGAGCATCGCTTAGTTGGTCAAGGATTAAAAACAATGGCATTTTTCCGCTCTCGACAACGCTGTCAACTAAAGTTTCCAGTTTTATAAATGATATAGGAGCAATGGTTGCCACTGCACCTTGGTGATTATTTGGTGTTAATCGGTTTAATTTTTCTACAGGAACGTAACTGAAATTGATGCTGTTTTTTTTCATCGTTTTCATTAATTCTTGCATCAATTCGCCTTGTGCATCGCTTTGAATAAAGACTTTGTCGATTTCTTTTCCAGCCGAAATGGCTTCAATTATTGCTCTAATTCCGAAGATTTGGTTTTCTTTTTCCATGCGGCAAAGGTAAACTTTTTTAAGAAGTATAAAAGGTTATGTGTTTAAGAGTTTAAAAGTTTGCTTTTAAGCTGATATGAACAATCGAATTAGATAGTTTTGCGGTTTGTTCTTTGGTGCTTCCGTTGGCATAAATTAGGTTGAATAATCCGTTTTTGGTTTGAAGTCCAATGCCAAATCCAAGTCCTAATAAAGTGTCGCCGGTATTCGAAGTGTTGTCTTTATAATAACCATAATCAACGATGGAATGTGCATAAAGACTAGGCGAAAGCACATAGCGATATTCGGTTAAAATGGAAGTCAATAGATTTCCTTGAAGTGAGTTTTCGTTGAATCCGCGAATGGAATTGATACCGCCAAATCTAAAAAGTTCGTTGACTAGATAGGTATTGCTTTGCAAATAGAAATTCTGCGATTTAATATTAATGATGTTTTTATCGTTTAAATAGAGATTATGCCTAAAAAGTAGATTTCCAAAAAACTGATTGGTGTTTTCGATGTTTGATTCTCGTTTTCCTGTTCCAAATTTGATTTCGAAAAAAGTTTTTTCAGGAAAAATAAAATCATCAATTTTGAAGTTGGTGTATTCAAATCCTGTGGTGTAAAATGTGCTTTCAAAATCGCTTAACGAGAAGGTGTTTGCGTTTTGAATATCGCTCGATTCATTGGACTGATAACCAATATAAACTTTGGTGGTGTAGTTGAAATAGTAACCTAAATCCAAAGCTGTTCGCGTATTTTGAAAAGTACTGTCTTGTTTGAAAATATTTAAATTGGCTTTTATTCCAAAAGGACTTTTGAAAATATATGGAATTTCGGCACCAAGGTTAAAGGTTCGTTGTTCTTGACCATCACTTTTCCAAAATAGCGAAAGTTTTTCGCCCGAATTAAGAACGTTGTTTAAAATAAGGTCGACATAACCGCTGAAAACCACTTTATCTTGCTCATCATTAGTAAAACCAATATAGCCGTCAAAAGAATTTGCTTTGGCTTTTTCTAAATAAACATATATTTTAGTAGAATCTTGAGTAAATAAAATTTCAGGATATTTGGTTTGTTTTACAAAACGGTATTTTTCGATGTCGTTGTTGATTTTTTCAAGTGTTTGTTGATTGAAAACTTTGTTTTTGTATAATCGAATTAAATACTTTTTGTGACTTTCCGGAAATTTATCAACGCCATTAATCACTATGTTGTTGACTTGTCTTTTTTTACCGGTATCGATTTTTAGATTGGCTTTAATAAAGTTATTTTCGCGTTCGATGTTTTCTAACGAAACTTTGCTCGTGGAATATCCTTTGACTTCTAGTTTTTTTATAATCGTATTCAGAAAAGCTTCGCTTTCGGCTACTTGAATTTTAATTGGATTCTCGTCAGGAAGCAATTCGTTAAATTCATTTTTGCTACCTATATATATATGTAATGATTTTATTTGTTTTCCAATGCTGTAATGAAATCTAAAAACCGAGTCGTTTTCTTTTTTGTTTTCCAATTCTTGAAAATGATAAAAACCAAGCTGCATGAGTTTTTTTGTAAACAGAGTATTTTCATCTAGAATGCTTTTTACACTCGAGTGTTTTGTTTTGTATCCAATAGAATCAATTGTTTTAACTTCATTTTCTTTGTCGGAAGTTATTTTCAAATAGAAATTTTGACCAAAGTGATTTTGGCTACAAAGAATAAAAAGGAGTATAAAAAATAATCTTTTCAATTTTTGATAATTGTCAGGTTTCAAATTAACGTAAAAAAATAAACTTTAGTATTAGAAAACAATCTAAAAATAATCTAAAAATAATCTATTTGAAAATTAATGAATTAAGATTTGTTTTGATGAAAATAATTACTACATTTGCAACCCCTAAAAATAGGGTAAATTTAAAACATAAGAAATTTTTAGTATTAATTATGCCAACAATTCAACAATTAGTAAGAACAGGAAGAACTCAAATCACTAAGAAGAGTAAATCGGTTGCTTTAGATTCTTGTCCTCAAAGAAGAGGTGTTTGTACGCGTGTTTACACTACTACTCCAAAAAAACCAAACTCTGCAATGCGTAAAGTAGCGCGTGTGCGTTTGACAAATGGAAATGAAGTGAATGCTTACATCCCAGGAGAAGGACATAATCTACAAGAGCACTCGATAGTATTAGTGCGAGGCGGAAGAGTAAAAGATTTACCAGGAGTTAGATACCACATCGTTCGTGGTGCGCTTGATACATCAGGTGTAGCTGGAAGAACGCAACGTAGATCTAAGTATGGTGCAAAACGTCCAAAAGAGGCGAAAAAGTAATTTTTAAAACTCAAAAGAAAAAGACATGAGAAAAAGAGCAGCAAAGAAAAGACCTCTTTTACCAGATCCAAGGTTTAACGACCAATTGGTAACACGTTTTGTGAATAACTTAATGTGGGATGGTAAAAAATCTACAGCTTTTAAAGTATTTTATGATGCAATTGATATCGTAGAATCAAAGAAAAACAATGATGAAAAAACATCATTAGAGATTTGGAAAGATGCGTTAACTAATGTTATGCCTCACGTAGAAGTACGTAGTCGTAGAGTGGGTGGAGCTACATTTCAAATTCCAATGCAAATTAGACCAGATAGAAAAATCTCAATGGCAATGAAGTGGATGATACTTTATGCCAGAAGAAGAAATGAAAAATCTATGGCTGGAAAATTAGCTTCTGAAATTTTAGCTGCGGCTAAAGAAGAAGGCGCTGCTGTTAAAAAGAGAATGGATACTCACAAAATGGCAGAAGCAAACAAAGCATTCTCTCACTTCAGATTTTAATATTTAAGAAATGGCTAGAGATTTAAAATTTACAAGAAACATTGGTATTGCGGCTCATATTGATGCTGGTAAAACAACAACAACTGAGCGTATATTATTTTATACTGGAAAATCACACAAAATTGGTGAAGTGCATGATGGTGCTGCAACAATGGACTGGATGGCACAAGAGCAAGAAAGAGGTATCACAATTACTTCAGCGGCTACAACTTGTGAATGGAGTTTTCCAACTGTGCAAGGTAAAACGACTCCTGAGTCTAAACCTTACCACTTTAATATTATTGATACTCCAGGACACGTAGACTTTACTGTAGAGGTAAATCGTTCATTACGTGTATTGGATGGGTTAGTTTTCTTATTTAGTGCTGTTGATGGTGTTGAGCCACAGTCAGAAACTAACTGGAGACTTGCTGATCAATATAGAGTTCCACGTATGGGATTCGTAAACAAAATGGACCGTCAAGGTTCTAACTTCTTAAATGTATGTCAACAAGTTAGAGATATGCTAAAATCAAACGCAGTTGCGATCACTTTGCCAATAGGTGAAGAAAATGATTTCAAAGGTGTTGTTGATTTAGTAAAAAATCAAGCTATTGTTTGGCATGATGCTACACAAGGTGCGACTTTTGACGTAGTTGAAATTCCAGCTGACATGGTTGCAGAAGTTAAAGAATACAGAGATATACTTATTGAAGCTGTTGCTGATTACGATGAAAATCTTCTTGATAAATACATGGAAGATCCAGAATCTATCACTGAAGACGAAATCAACAACGCTTTAAGAGCTGCTACAATTGACATGGCTATCATTCCAATGATTGCTGGTTCATCATTCAAAAACAAAGGTGTTCAATTTATGTTGGATGCTGTATGTAAATATCTGCCATCTCCTTTAGATAAAGAAGGTATAGAAGGTATTCATCCTGATGATGCTGATTTATTAGAAGAAGATCAAACAAAAATCTTACGTCGTCCTGATGTAAAGGAGCCGTTCGCAGCTTTAGCATTTAAAATTGCAACAGATCCTTATGTTGGTCGTTTAGCTTTCTTCCGTGCCTATTCAGGTCGTTTAGATGCAGGTTCGTATATTTTGAACACTCGTTCAGGTAACAAAGAAAGAATTTCTCGAATCTACCAAATGCATGCTAACAAACAAAATCCAATCGAGTATATTGAGGCAGGTGATATTGGAGCAGCAGTTGGATTTAAAGATATCAAGACTGGAGATACAATGTGTGATGAAAAACACCCAATCATTCTTGAGTCGATGAAATTCCCTGATCCAGTTATTGGTATCGCTATTGAACCTAAAACAAAAGCAGACGTAGATAAGATGGGTATGGCTTTAGCAAAATTAGCTGAAGAAGATCCAACATTTACAGTTAGAACTGACGAAGCTTCGGGACAAACGATTATCTCAGGAATGGGTGAGCTACACTTAGATATACTTGTAGATCGTATGAAACGTGAGTTCAAAGTTGAGGTAAATCAAGGTGAACCACAAGTTGAGTACAAAGAAGCTTTCACAAAATCAGCAACTCACAGAGAAACATATAAAAAACAATCTGGAGGTCGTGGTAAATTTGGTGATATTGTTTTCACGCTTGAACCAGCAGAATTAGTTGACGGAAAAGCTCCAGTTGGATTACAATTCGTTAACGCTGTAAAAGGAGGTAACGTTCCTAAAGAATATATTCCTGCAGTTGAAAAAGGTTTCAAAGAAGCTATGAAAACAGGTCCATTAGCTGGATATACTGTAGATAGCTTGAAAGTTACTTTGACTGATGGATCTTTCCACCCTGTAGATTCTGATGCTCTTTCTTTTGAATTAGCAGCAAAAATGGGATACAAAGAAGTAGCAAAAGCTGCTGGTGCTGTTATTCTTGAGCCAATCATGAAAATTGAAGTGATTACTCCAGAAGAAAACATGGGTGATATAGTTGGAGATTTGAATAGAAGAAGAGGTCAAGTAAATGATATGGGTGACAGAAATGGAGCTAAAACTATCAAAGCTCATGTTCCATTATCTGAAATGTTTGGTTATGTAACTACATTGAGAACATTATCTTCAGGTAGAGCAACTTCTACAATGGAATTCTCACACTACGAGCAAACTCCTTCAAACATATCTGAAGAAGTAATCAAAAAAGCAAAAGGTAACGCTTAATTTTTATCAAGATGAGTCAAAAAATTAGAATAAAATTAAAGTCTTACGATCACATGTTGGTTGATAAATCAGCAGAGAAAATCGTAAAAACTGTGAAAAGTACAGGTGCTGTTGTAACAGGTCCAATTCCGTTACCTACACACAAAAAAATATTTACTGTATTACGTTCTCCTCACGTTAACAAAAAAGCGAGAGAGCAGTTTGAAGTAAGTTCATACAAGAGATTGCTAGATATCTATAGCTCTTCTTCGAAAACTATCGATGCTTTAATGAAACTTGAATTGCCAAGTGGTGTTGAAGTAGAAATCAAAGTTTAAGTATACAATTTTCTGAAATGAGTATCAGGGATAATTTAATTTCTGATACTTATTTCTTTGTTGAAAAATAAAAATAAACATTAAATAATTATTAATATGTCTGGGTTAATTGGAAAAAAAATCGGCATGACAAGCATTTTCGATGAAAACGGGAAGAATATTCCTTGTACAGTAATCGAAGCTGGACCTTGTGTCGTTACCCAAGTCAGAACCAATGAGGTTGACGGGTATTCAGCTCTTCAACTTGGTTTCGATGACAAAGGAGAAAAACACGCTACTAAAGCTGATTTAGGTCACTTTAAAAAAGCGGGAACTTCTGCTAAGAAAAAAGTCGTTGAATTCCAAGGATTTGAAGAAAATTACAAATTAGGTGATAACATCACTGTGGAAGTATTCAGCGAAGGAGAGTTTGTTGATGTACAAGGTGTATCAAAAGGTAAAGGTTTTCAAGGGGTTGTAAAACGTCACGGTTTTGGTGGTGTTGGACAAGCAACTCATGGTCAACATAACCGTTTAAGAGCACCAGGTTCTGTAGGAGCATCTTCTTATCCATCACGTGTATTTAAAGGAATGCGTATGGCAGGAAGAATGGGAGGAGATAATGTAAAAGTACAAAATCTTAGAGTTTTAAAAGTAGTTGCTGAAAAGAATCTACTAGTAGTTAAAGGAGCAATTCCTGGACACAAAAACTCTTATGTAATCATTCAGAAGTAATGGAAGTAAAAGTTTTAGATATCAACGGAAAAGATACTGGAAGAAAAGTACAACTTTCTGATTCAGTATTCGGCATTGAGCCAAATAATCACGCAGTATATCTTGATGTTAAGCAATACTTAGCAAATCAAAGACAAGGAACGCACAAAGCTAAAGAAAGAGCAGAAGTTGCAGGTTCTACGCGTAAGATTAAAAAACAAAAAGGTACAGGTACTGCTCGTGCAGGTTCAAAGAAAAGTCCTTTGTTTAAAGGAGGAGGAACAGTATTCGGTCCAAGACCAAGAAGCTATTCATTCAAATTGAATAAAACAGTAAAAAGATTAGCTCGTAAATCAGCTTTCTCTATAAAAGTAAAAGAATCAAATTTAGTAGTTGTTGAAGACTTTAATTTTGAAACACCAAACACTAAAAATTTTATCAATGTTTTGAAAGCTTTAGGGTTAGAAAATAAAAAATCTTTATTTGTGTTGGGTGAATCAAATAAAAATGTATATTTGTCGTCACGTAATTTAAAAGCCTCTAGTGTTGTAATTAATTCAGAATTAAGTACTTACGAGATTTTAAATGCTAATAACTTAGTTCTTTTAGAGGGTTCTTTAGAAGGAATTGAAGAAAATTTAAGCAAATAATTAGACCATGAGTATCATAATTAAGCCTATCATCACTGAAAAAATCACCAAAGAAGGTGAGGTTTTCAATCGTTTTGGTTTTGTTGTTGACAAAAAAGCAAACAAAGTTCAAATTAAGAAAGCTGTTGAAGCTACCTACGGAATTTCTGTTGTTTCAGTTAACACGATGAACTATAGAGCTGATAGAACTACTAAATATACTAAAAGTGGTTTAATCAGTGGAAAAACGAATAGCTACAAGAAAGCTGTCGTTCAAGTAAAAGAAGGAGAAACAATAGATTTTTATAATAATATCTAATAGAAAATGTCAGTTAGAAAATTAAAACCTATTACCCCTGGTCAGCGTTTTAGAGTTGTGAATGGTTTTGACGCCATCACAACTGATAAGCCGGAGAGATCTTTGATCGCACCGATAAAAAACTCAGGTGGTAGAAATAGTCAAGGAAAAATGACCATGCGTTATACTGGCGGTGGTCACAAACAAAGGTATCGTATCATTGATTTCAAAAGAACTAAAGTTGGAGTTCCAGCTACAGTGAAATCAATTGAATATGATCCGAACAGAACGGCTTTTATCGCATTACTTTGGTATGCTGATGGAGAAAAAACGTATATTATTGCTCAAAATGGTTTACAAGTTGGGCAAACTGTAGTTTCTGGTGAAGGTGCAGCTCCTGAAATTGGAAATACTTTGCCTTTGAGCAAAATTCCATTAGGAACTGTAATATCTTGTATTGAATTACGTCCAGGTCAAGGTGCTACGATAGCTCGTTCGGCTGGAACATTTGCTCAGTTAATGGCAAGAGATGGAAAATATGCAACAATAAAAATGCCATCAGGTGAAACAAGATTAATCTTGTTGACTTGTTCAGCTACAATTGGAGCAGTTTCTAACTCAGATCACCAATTGATTGTATCTGGAAAAGCAGGTAGAAGCAGATGGTTAGGAAGAAGACCAAGAACAAGACCAGTTGCTATGAACCCGGTTGATCACCCAATGGGTGGTGGAGAAGGACGTTCGTCTGGAGGTCATCCACGTTCTAGAAAAGGTTTACCAGCTAAAGGTTATAGAACTCGTTCTAAAGTTAACCCGAGCAACAAGTATATTGTAGAACGCAGAAAGAAATAATTAGATAGACATGGCACGTTCATTAAAAAAAGGACCATTTGTTCACTATAAATTAGATAAAAAAGTTCAGGAAAACATTGCTGGAGGAAATAAAGGAGTTGTTAAGACATGGTCTAGAGCTTCAATGATTACACCAGATTTCGTTGGACAAACTATCGCAGTTCACAATGGTCGTCAATTTGTTCCAGTTTATGTAACTGAGAACATGGTAGGACACAAATTAGGAGAGTTTTCACCAACAAGATCTTTTAGAGGTCATGCTGGAGCAAAAAATAAAGGTAAAAAATAAGAAGCAATGGGAGTTCGTAAAAGAGAAACTGCAGACGCAAGAAAAGAGGCTAACAAGTCTATAGCATTTGCTAAATTAAACAATTGCCCTACTTCACCTAGAAAAATGCGCTTAGTAGCAGACTTGGTAAGAGGTCAAAAAGTGGAAAGAGCTTTAAATATATTAAGATTTAGCTCAAAAGAAGCTTCAAGAAAGTTAGAAAAACTTTTGTTATCTGCAATCAACAATTGGGAGCAGAAAAATGCAGAAGGAAATGTAGCTGAAGCAGGCTTATTTGTTAAAACAATCACTGTAGATGGTGGAATGATGTTGAAAAGACTTCGTCCAGCTCCACAAGGAAGAGCACACAGAATTAGAAAACGTTCAAATCACGTAACAATCGTATTAGGACAATTAGATAACACACAAAGCAATTAATAAAGATGGGACAAAAGACAAATCCAATTGGAAACAGACTTGGGATCATCAGAGGATGGGATTCAAACTGGTATGGTGGAAATGATTACGGTGATAAAATTGCCGAAGATTATAAAATCAGAAAGTATATCCATGCTCGTTTATCAAAAGCTAGTGTATCAAAAGTAATTATTGAGAGAACTTTGAAACTTGTAACCGTTACTATCACTACTGCAAGACCTGGTATTATTATCGGGAAAGGTGGACAAGAGGTAGACAAGTTGAAAGAAGAACTTAAGAAAATTACTGACAAAGAGGTTCAAATTAACATCTTTGAAATTAAAAGACCAGAGTTAGATGCTTATTTAGTTGCAACAAGTATTGCTCGTCAAATCGAAAGCCGTATTTCATACAGAAGAGCTATAAAAATGGCTATCGCAGCAGCAATGCGTATGAATGCAGAAGGTATTAAAGTTTTGATTTCGGGTCGTTTGAATGGTGCTGAAATGGCACGTTCAGAACAATTCAAAGAAGGTAGAATTCCTCTATCAACTTTCAGAGCCGATATTGATTATGCTTTAGGAGAAGCTCATACTGCTTATGGTAGAATGGGAATTAAAGTATGGATCATGAAAGGTGAGGTTTACGGAAAACGTGATTTATCTCCACTAGTTGGAATGGATAAAAAACAAGCTTCTGGCGGAAAAGGTGGCGATTCTTCTAAAGGAGATAGAAAACCTTACAACAAAGGTGGTAAACCAGATGCACGTAAAAGAAAGTAATTTTTAAACTAAAGAAAAATGTTACAGCCTAAAAGAACAAAATACCGTAAGGTACAGAAAGGTAGAATGAAGGGCGTTTCTCAAAGAGGACACGAACTTTCTAATGGAATGTTTGGAATTAAATCAGTACATGAAACCGGAATGTTCTTAACTTCACGTCAAATCGAAGCTGCGCGTATCGCTGCAACTCGTTTTATGAAAAGAGAAGGACAATTATGGATTAAAATTTTCCCAGATAAACCAATTACCAAAAAACCTCTAGAGGTTCGTATGGGTAAAGGAAAAGGAGCCGTTGAATATTGGGCTGCTGTTGTTAAACCAGGAAAAATCATGTTTGAAGTTGGTGGAGTTCCGCTTTCTGTTGCTAAAGAAGCTTTGCGTTTAGCAGCACAAAAACTTCCAGTAAAAACTAAGTTTGTAGTTGCTAGAGATTTCGAAGCATAATCAAAAAATATTATGAAACAATCAGAAATTATCAGTCTATCTACAGCTGAGTTACAAGTAAAACTTGCTGAGTTGAGAAAAGCTTATTTAGATTTAACATCTACACACGCTATTTCTCCAATCGCTAATCCACTTCAAATTAGAAGTGCAAGAAGAGCCGTTGCTAGAGTAGCAACTGAGCTAACTAAAAGAGAGTTACAATAATTGTATGCTAGCTGAAAAGATGGAAAAAAGAAATTTAAGAAAAGAAAGAATAGGTGTTGTTACTTCAAACAAGATGGATAAATCTATTGTTGTTGCTGAAGAAAGAAGAGTAAAACATCCATTATATGGTAAGTTCGTGTTGAAAACTAAAAAATATCATGCACACGACGAAAAAAATGACTGTAACATTGGTGATACAGTAAAGATCATGGAAACACGACCTTTATCTAAAACAAAATGTTGGAGATTAGTTGAAATCATTGAAAGAGCTAAGTAATTATGGTACAACAAGAATCGAGATTAAAAGTAGCAGATAACACAGGAGCAAAAGAAGTTTTGACTATCCGTGTTTTAGGAGGAACGAAACGTCGTTATGCCTCTGTTGGAGATAAAATTGTAGTATCAATCAAAGATGCAACACCAAACGGAAACGTTAAAAAAGGTGCTGTTTCTACTGCAGTTGTTGTACGTACCAAAAAAGAAGTGAGAAGAGCTGATGGTTCTTATATTCGTTTCGATGACAATGCATGTGTTCTTTTGAACGCTGCAGGAGAAATGAGAGGAACTCGTGTTTTTGGTCCGGTTGCAAGAGAACTTCGTGAAAAACAATTCATGAAAATTGTATCATTAGCACCAGAAGTGCTTTAATTCGTTAGTAAGATGATAAAGCTAAAAATAAAATCAGGAGACATTGTAACAGTTATCGCAGGAGACCACAAAGGTTCTGAAGGTAAAGTTGTTAGTGTTGACCGTGAAAAAAACAAAGCAATCGTTGAAGGTGTAAACATGGTTTCAAAACATACAAAACCAAGTGCAAAAAAACCTCAAGGAGGAATTGTTAAGAAAGAAGCTCCTATTCATATTTCAAACTTGGCTTTGATAGATCCAAAATCTAAAAAGGCTACTAAAGTGGGTATCAAAGTAGAAGGAGATAAGAAAGTGAGATTTTCAAAAAAATCTAATCAAGTATTATAGTTATGGCATATACACCTAGACTTAAACAAGAATATAAGGACAGAGTAATTGCTGCCCTTAAAGAAGAGTTCGGATACAAAAACGTAATGCAAGTTCCAAAATTGGAAAAAATCGTTTTAAGCCGTGGAGTTGGAGCAGCAGTATCTGATAAAAAATTAGTTGACTATGCAGTTGATGAGTTAACGAAAGTTACTGGACAAAAAGCAGTGGCTACTATTTCTAAAAAAGACGTTGCGTCTTTCAAATTGAGAAAAGGTATGCCAATTGGTGCAAAAGTTACTCTTAGAGGCGAAAGAATGTATGAGTTTTTAGATAGACTTATTACTTCGTCTTTACCACGTGTAAGAGATTTTAATGGTATCAAGGCAACTGGTTTTGACGGAAGAGGTAATTACAACCTTGGAGTTACTGAACAAATTATTTTCCCAGAAATTGATATTGATAAAGTAAACAAAATCTCAGGTTTGGATATTACATTTGTAACATCTGCAAACACAGACAAAGAAGCAAAGTCATTATTGGCTGAATTAGGTTTACCTTTTAAAAAGAATTAAGACATGGCTAAAGAATCAATGAAAGCCCGTGAGGTTAAAAGAGCTAAAACGGTAGCTAAGTACGCTGAGAAAAGAAAAGCTTTATTAGAAGCTGGAGATTACGAAGGGTTACAAAAATTACCAAAAAATGCTTCACCAGTTCGTATGCACAATCGTTGTAAATTAACAGGAAGACCAAGAGGTTATATGCGTCAATTCGGTATTTCACGTGTAACATTCCGTGAAATGGCTAATCAAGGTTTAATACCAGGAGTAAAAAAAGCTTCTTGGTAGTTTCGTAAAAAGTTATTACTTTTGCAAACCAAAAAATAATTTAACTGGTTAAAGGTTCATTTAGTGAGTACTTTTTGAAAACCATAACCGCAAATTTATACATATGTATACAGATCCAATTGCAGATTATCTTACGAGAGTTAGAAATGCAGTAATGGCAAACCATAAAGTGGTTGAAATTCCAGCGTCTAACTTGAAAAAAGAAATCACAAAAATTTTATTTGATCAAGGATATATCCTTAGTTACAAATTTGATGATACCACAGTTCAAGGTACCATCAAAATTGCTTTGAAGTACGATAAAGATACAAAAGAGCCAGTAATTAGAGATATCCAAAGAATTAGTAAACCAGGTTTACGTAAATATGCAGGTGCTGCTAAATTACCTAGAATCCTTAACGGATTAGGAATTGCTATTGTTTCAACTTCAAAAGGTCTTATGACTGGGAAACAAGCTAAGCAATTAAATGTTGGTGGAGAAGTAATTTGTTACGTATACTAATAAACAGTTAAACAATGTCAAGAATAGGTAAAAATCCAATTTCAATTCCTGCAGGTGTAACTGTTGAAGTTAACGAAAACACAGTTACTGTAAAAGGAAAATTAGGTCAACTTTCACAAGATTACTCAGATGTAACTATTAAAGTTGAAGAAGGTCAATTAACAGTTGAAAGATCTTCTGATAATAAAGAACAAAGAGCAAAACACGGATTATACAGATCTTTAATCAATAACATGATTGTAGGTGTATCTGATGGTTTTACAAAAGAATTAGAATTGGTTGGAGTTGGTTATAGAGCTTCAAACCAAGGTCAAAAATTAGACTTAGCGTTAGGTTTTTCTCATAATATTGTTTTAGAAGTTGCTCCAGAAGTAAAATTAGAAACAATTTCAGAAAAAGGAAAAAATCCAATCGTAAAGTTAACTTCTCATGACAAACAATTAATCGGACAAATCGCTGCAAAAATCAGAGGTTTCCGTAAACCAGAACCTTACAAAGGAAAAGGAGTTAAGTTTGTTGGTGAAGTATTAAGAAGAAAAGCAGGTAAATCAGCGTAAAAATTAGCATTATGTCATTAACAAAAACTGAAAGAAGACAAAGAATTAAATTCAGAATCAGAAAGATTGTTAGCGGTACTACTGCTAAACCAAGATTATCTGTATTCAGAAGTAATAAAGAAATCTATGCACAACTAATTGATGATGTGAATGGTGTAACTTTATTAGCAGCTTCATCGAGAGATAAAGGAATAGATAACAAAGGTACAAACGTTGAAGTTGCAGCTGCAGTTGGAAAACTTGCAGCAGAAAAAGCGTTAAAAGCCGGGATTGATACTGTAACTTTCGACAGAGGAGGTTATTTATACCACGGTCGTATTAAATCATTAGCAGAAGGCGCTAGAGCCGCTGGACTTAAATTCTAATATATTATGTCTAAATACAAAAATGTAGAATTAGTAAAACCTAGCGGTCTTGAATTAAAAGATCGTCTGGTAAGTGTAAATCGTGTTACCAAAGTAACTAAAGGAGGTAGAGCTTTTGGCTTTTCTGCTATTGTTGTTGTAGGTGATGAAAACGGTGTTGTAGGTCACGGATTAGGAAAATCTAAAGATGTTTCAGAAGCAATTGCAAAAGCAGTTGAAGATGCAAAAAAGAATTTAGTTAGAATTCCTTTAAGTGGTCAATCAGTACCTCACGAACAAAAAGGTAAATTTGGTGGAGCAGCGGTATATTTAATGCCTGCATCTCATGGTACAGGAGTTATTGCTGGTGGTGCTGTTCGTGCAGTACTTGAATCAGTAGGTATTCACGATGTATTATCAAAATCTCAAGGTTCATCAAACCCTCACAATGTGGTTAAAGCTACTTTTGATGCTTTATTACAAATGAGAAGTGCTTATACTGTTGCAAAACAAAGAGGTATTTCTTTAGAAAAAGTATTTAAAGGTTAATTCAAGGAAATTATGGCAAAGATATTAGTAAAACAAGTAAGAAGTCAAATCAACTGTCCGTTGACACAAAAGAAAACTTTAGTAGCTCTTGGGCTTAAAAGGTTAGGACAAGTTGTTGAGCATGATTCAAATCCTGCTATCCTTGGAATGGTAAATAAAGTTAAACACTTGGTTTCTGTAGAAGAAACTAAATAACAAATTATAGTTATGAATTTAAGTAACTTGCAACCAGCTGAAGGTTCAACACACAATCAAAATAAAAGACTAGGTAGAGGAGAAGGTTCTGGAAAAGGTGGTACTGCTGCACGTGGTCACAAAGGAGCAAAATCTCGTTCAGGTTATTCTAAAAAGATTGGTTTTGAAGGAGGTCAAATGCCACTTCAAAGACGTGTACCTAAGTTTGGTTTTAAAAATATTAATCGTGTTGAGTACCAAGGTGTAAATCTTGATACTTTACAAGCTTTAGTAGATAATGGTTTAGTAACAGATACAGTAGATTTTACTGCTTTAGTAGAAAATAGATTAGCTACTAAAAATGAAGTTGTTAAAATATTAGGAAGAGGAGAGTTAAAAGCAAAATTAAAAGTAACCGCTCATAAATTTACTGCTACTGCAAAAGCCGCTATCGAAGCTGCTGGAGGTGAAGCTGTAACATTATAATTCTATAAACAATGAAGAAGTTTTTTGAATCATTAAATAATGTTTGGAAAATAGAAGAACTAAAAAATAGAATTCTAATTACATTAGGTTTGTTATTAGTTTACCGATTTGGAGCACATGTTACTTTACCAGGTATTGATGCGACTCAATTGAATAGCTTAGCAGGACAAACAGAACAAGGTATTGGATCAATACTTGATATGTTTACTGGTGGAGCTTTCTCAAAAGCATCTGTATTTGCCTTAGGTATCATGCCTTACATCTCGGCTTCAATTGTAGTACAATTAATGGGTATTGCTATTCCATACCTACAAAAGCTTCAGAAAGATGGTGAAAGCGGAAGAAAAAAGATAAATCAAATCACTAGGTGGTTAACAATCGCTATTACTTTAGTTCAAGGTCCAGGTTATATCTATAACTTGTACAGAACTTTGCCTAGTAGTGCATTCCTTTTAGGTTTTGATTCTTTTTCATTCTTGTTTTCATCGGTTTTAATTCTTACTACAGGTACAATTTTTGCCATGTGGTTAGGTGAAAAAATTACTGATAAAGGTATTGGAAACGGTATTTCACTTTTAATTATGGTTGGTATTTTAGCAAGACTTCCTCAAGCTTTACTTCAGGAGTTTACATCTAAAGTGACTAACAATAATGGTGGTCCAATGCTTCTTGTTTTTGAAATAGTGGTATGGTTATTAGTAATAATTGCTTGTGTACTTTTAGTAATGGCTGTTAGAAAAATTCCTGTACAGTATGCACGTCGTACGACAGCAGGAGATTTTGAACAAGATATGTTAGGTGGAAACAGACAATGGATTCCATTAAAATTAAACGCATCAGGAGTAATGCCAATCATTTTTGCTCAAGCAATTATGTTTATTCCTGCGGCTTTAGCTGGTCTTTCAAAATCTGAAACTTCTCAGTCTATAGCAGGTGAGTTTAGTAATATGTTTGGTTTTTGGTACAATTTTGTATTTGCATTGTTAATATTAATATTTACTTATTTCTATACAGCAATTACAGTACCAACAAACAAAATGGCCGATGATTTAAAAAGAAGTGGTGGTTTTATTCCTGGTGTAAAACCAGGTGTTGAAACATCCGATTTTCTTGATAAAATTATGTCATTAATAACATTCCCTGGTGCATTATTTCTTGCTTTAATTGCTGTGTTCCCAGCTATAGTAGTAAGCTTAGATGTACAACAATCTTGGGCAATGTTCTATGGAGGTACTTCGCTAATCATTATGGTTGGTGTTGCTATCGATACTATTCAACAAATAAATTCTTATTTATTGAATAAACACTATGATGGATTGATGAAAAGTGGTAAAAATAGAAAAGCAGTAGCTTAATTTTTATGGCAAAACAATCAGCAATAGAACAAGACGGATCAATAATTGAAGCATTGTCAAATGCTATGTTCCGTGTAGAATTAGAAAATGGACATATTGTAATTGCTCATATTTCAGGAAAAATGCGTATGCATTACATCAAATTATTACCTGGTGATAAAGTGAAATTAGAAATGAGCCCTTATGATTTGTCAAAAGCAAGAATTACTTATAGATACTAAAGCTACTAATATGAAAGTAAGAGCATCAGTTAAAAAAAGAAGTGCCGAGTGCATTATCGTGCGTCGCAAAGGAAGATTGTACGTGATTAATAAAAAGAATCCTAGATTTAAACAAAGACAAGGATAGTTATGGCAAGAATAGCAGGGGTAGACATCCCAAAAAACAAAAGAGGAGTTATCGCTTTAACCTACATCTTCGGAATTGGTAAAAGTAGAGCAATTGAGATTTTAGAAAAAGCTCATGTAAGCCAAGATACTAAAGTTCAAGATTGGAATGATGAGCAAATTGGAGCAATCCGTGATGCTGTATCATATTACAAAATTGAAGGTGAACTTCGTTCAGAAGTTTCATTACACATCAAACGTTTAATGGACATTGGATGTTATAGAGGAATTCGTCATAGAGTTGGTCTTCCATTAAGAGGTCAAAGAACTAAGAACAACTCTAGAACAAGAAAAGGTAAAAGAAAAACTGTTGCTAACAAGAAAAAAGCAACTAAATAATAAGTAATATGGCTAAAGCAACTGCAAAAAAACGTAAAGTTATCGTTGAATCAACGGGTGAAGCTCATATTAATGCAACTTTCAATAATATCATCATTTCTTTGACAAACAAAAAAGGTGAAGTTATCTCTTGGTCTTCAGCTGGTAAAATGGGCTTCAGAGGTTCTAAAAAGAACACTCCATACGCAGCTCAAATGGCAGCAGAAGATTGTGGAAAAGTTGCTTTAGAAGCTGGTCTTAAAAAAGTAAAAGTTTATGTAAAAGGTCCAGGTAACGGACGTGAGTCTGCTATCAGATCTATTCATAACTCAGGAATTGAAGTAACAGAAATTATTGATGTTACTCCAATGCCACACAATGGATGTCGTCCTCCTAAAAGACGTAGAGTATAATTATAGTATAACAAAGATAGAAATCAGATTATCGAAGGATTTGACCTGAATTCATAATCTCTATCTAAAAACAATTTAAAATGGCAAGATATACTGGTCCAAGTACAAAAATTGCTCGTAAATTTGGCGAAGCAATATTCGGAGAAGACAAAGCCTTCGAAAAAAGAAATTATCCTCCAGGACAACATGGGTTGGCTAAAAAAAGAGGTAAAAAATCTGAATATGCTGTTCAGTTAATGGAAAAGCAAAAAGCTAAATATACTTATGGTATTTTAGAAAAGCAATTCAGAAATTTGTTCGAAAAAGCTGCAGCTTCTAAAGGTGTAACAGGTGAAATCCTTTTACAATTATGTGAAGCTCGTTTAGATAATGTAGTTTACAGAATGGGTATTGCATCTTCAAGAAGAGCAGCAAGACAAATCGTTTCTCACAGGCACATTACGGTTAATGGAGAGTTAGTAAACATCCCGTCATACCACTTAAAAGCAGGTGATAAAGTTGCTGTACGTGAAAAATCTAAATCAGTTGAAGCTATTGAACGTTCATTAGCTAATTCTTCACACGTTTATGAGTGGATTACTTGGAACAACGATACGAAAGAAGGAACTTTTGTTTCAGTTCCTGCAAGATTGCAAATCCCAGAAAACATCAAAGAACAATTAATCGTTGAGTTGTACAACAAATAATAATTGACATCAGTCTAAATTATGGCAATATTTAATTTTCAGAAGCCCGATAAAGTTATCATGATCGATTCAACCGATTTTGAAGGTAAGTTTGAATTCAGACCTTTAGAACCTGGTTACGGATTGACAGTTGGTAATGCACTTAGAAGAGTTTTACTTTCTGCTCTAGAAGGTTATGCAATCACTTCGGTTCGTATCGAAGGTGTTGAGCATGAATTCTCTACTATTTCAGGAGTTGTTGAAGATGTTACCGAAATTATCCTTAATCTTAAACAAGTACGTTTCAAACGTCAAATTGAAGATGTAGATAACGAAACAGTTTCTATCTCAATCTCAGGAAAAGACCAAATTACTGCTGGTGATTTTCAAAAATTCATCTCTGGTTTTCAAGTATTAAACCCAGAATTAGTAATTTGTAATCTTGATAGTAAAGTTAACCTAAACATGGAATTAACTATAGAAAAAGGACGTGGTTATGTTCCTGCAGAGGAAAACAAAAAACAAAACGCAGCAATTGGTACTATATTTACAGACTCAATTTTTACACCAGTAAAAAATGTAAAATATGCTATTGAAAATTTCCGTGTTGAGCAAAAAACAGATTATGAAAAATTAGTTTTCGAAATCAAAACTGATGGTTCAATCAATCCAAAAGATGCTTTAACAGAAGCTGCCAAAGTTCTAATTCACCACTTTATGTTATTCTCAGATGAGAGAATTACTTTAGAAGCTGATGAAATTGCTCAAACAGAATCATACGATGAAGAATCATTACACATGCGTCAGTTGTTAAAAACTAAACTTGTTGACATGGACTTATCAGTAAGAGCTTTAAACTGTTTAAAAGCAGCCGAAGTTGATACACTTGGAGATCTTGTATCTTTCAACAAAAATGACCTTATGAAATTCCGTAATTTTGGTAAAAAATCGCTAACTGAGTTAGACGAATTAGTTGCCAACAAGAACTTAACTTTCGGAATGGATTTAGGAAAATACAAATTAGATAAAGAATAAATTACTTCATATTTTGCGCTCCGATAGCGGATTGAAGCAAGATGAAGGTTAAAAAAAAACGTCATGAGACACGGAAAAAAAGTAAATCATTTAAGCAGACAGACTGGACATAGAAAATCTATGTTAGCTAATATGGCTTGTTCACTTATCGAACACAAACGTATTGATACAACTGTTGCCAAAGCAAAAGCGCTAAAACAATTCGTAGAGCCGCTAGTTACAAAGTCAAAAGAAGACACTACTCATAATCGTCGTATTGTTTTCGCTTACCTACGTAACAAATATGCAGTTACAGAGCTTTTTAGAGAAGTAGCAGCAAAAGTAGGCGATCGTCCAGGTGGTTATACTCGTATCATCAAGTTAGGAAACCGTCTTGGAGATAATGCTGATATGGCAATGATTGAGCTAGTTGATTTCAACGAACTTTACAATGGTGGTAAAAAAGAAGAGAAAAAATCTAAAAGCCGTCGTGGTGGAAAAAGCAAAAAAGCAGAAACAACTGCTCCAGCTGCTGAAACTCCAGCACCATCTGCTCCAGAAACTGCTTCAGAAGAAACTCCAAGTGCAGAATAATGAATACAAATTCATAAATATAAAGGATAAACAAATTTTTGTTTATCCTTTTTTTTTTTGCAGCGAATCTTCTGGAAATACCAGCAAACCATTTTCCCGCTTTTCGTTACAATCTTGCCTTAAAAAGGCAAGGATTTCCACTACAATCGGGGCTAAAGAAGAAACAAATGGAATGTTTATAAACTTTAATAAATCGATTTTATAATTAAATACGAATACTCTAAATTTGCAACTACAACAACTAACTACAAATGAAATACACAACACGACCACAAGCACTACTACTACTAGCTGACGGAACCATTTTTTACGGAAAATCAATTGGAATTTCTGGAAAAACTTTTGGAGAAGTATGTTTCAATACTGGAATGACAGGATATCAAGAAATCTTTACCGATCCATCTTATTTTGGACAAATAATGGTTGCCACCAATCCGCATATCGGAAATTACGGAGTCAACGCCGAAGAAGTAGAATCAGAAAAAATTATGATTTCTGGATTAGTTTGTAAAAATTTTAGTTTCAATCACTCTCGTCCAAATTCAGAAAGTAATCTATATGACTATTTCGAAAAACAAAATCTAATCTGTATTTCTGATGTTGATACTCGAGCTTTGGTAAGTTACATTCGCGATAATGGTGCGCAAAACGCTGTTATTTGCACCGATGGAACTCCAATCGACGAATTAAAAGAATTATTGATTAATGTTCCAGATATGAAAGGTTTGGAATTAGCTTCCAAAGTTTCGGTTAAAGAACCTTATTTTTTTGGTGATGAAAATGCTACTTATAAAATCTCAGCATTGGATTTAGGTATCAAAAGAAACATTCTAAGAAATCTAGCTAAAAGAGACTGTTACATAAAAGTTTTTCCATACAACGCAACTTTTGATGAGTTGCAATCATTCAATCCAGATGGTTATTTCTTGTCAAATGGTCCAGGCGATCCTGAGCCTTTAGAAGGTGTGATTAATGTGGCAAAGCAAATCATTAATTCTGATAAACCTGTTTTTGGCATTTGTCTTGGGCATCAAATTATTGGTTTAGCAAATGGAATTTCTACTTATAAAATGTTCAATGGACATCGAGGAATTAATCATCCAATTATGAACGTATTGAGCGGAAAAGGAGAAATCACCTCTCAAAATCATGGTTTTGCTGTAAATAGAGAAGAACTTGAAAACCATGCCGATGTAGAAATTACACATTATCATTTGAATGACAATACAGTTGCCGGAATGCGAATGAAATCGAAGTCGTGTTTCTCGGTTCAATATCATCCAGAAGCAAGTCCTGGACCACACGATTCGTCGTATCTTTTTGATGAATTTGTTGCCAACATCAAAAAAGCCAATAGTTTACAAACGGTTTAAGATTTATCAATTAGACCCGATTGAAGTGGAAATCCTGTCATTGCGTTTTAAATTTTTGATGAGATTGCCTCGTTCCTCGCAATGACAGATTGAAACGAAAAGCGGGAAAATGGATTACTGAAACTAACCAAGTCATTCGCTTCATAAAAACTGAATTACACTAAAACGTTTGCGTTAATAACATTAGCGGAAATTGTGAAATTGATAAAAAAAGATAGAATATATTTGTAATTATTCTTAAAACAAACCATAAAAATCTAATATCATAAAATATGAGCATTATTATCAAAGTACATGCAAGACAAATTTTGGATTCAAGAGGAAATCCTACTATTGAAGTTGATGTGGTAACTGAAAACGGCGTTCTTGGTCGTGCTGCTGTTCCATCTGGAGCTTCAACAGGCGAACACGAAGCAGTTGAATTGCGCGATGGCGGAAAAGCATTTATGGGTAAAGGCGTTTTGAAAGCGGTTGAAAATGTAAATACTAAAATTGCTCCCGAGTTGTTAGGAGTTTCAGTTTTTGAACAAAACCATATCGATCAATTAATGATTGAATTGGATGCTACGCCAAATAAATCAAGTCTTGGAGCAAACGCAATTTTGGGAGTTTCGTTAGCTGTTGCAAAAGCAGCCGCTAATGAGTTAGGATTGCCTTTATATCGTTATATTGGTGGAGTTTCTGCCAATACATTACCAGTTCCAATGATGAATATTATCAATGGTGGTTCACACTCTGATGCACCAATCGCGTTTCAAGAATTCATGATTATGCCGGTAAATGCAACTTCTTTTACACACGCAATGCAAATGGGAACGGAGATTTTCCATAATTTGAAAAAAGTATTACACGATAGACATCTTTCTACAGCGGTTGGTGACGAAGGTGGTTTTGCACCAAATCTTGCTGGTGGAACAGAAGATGCTTTAGATACAATTAAAAAAGCGGTTGAAAACGCAGGTTATAAATTTGGCGACGAAATTATGATTGCTCTTGATTGTGCAGCTTCTGAGTTTTATGTTGACGGAAAATACGATTACACAAAATTTGAAGGAGAAACAGGAAAAGTGAGAACGTCAAAAGAACAAGCTGAATATTTAGCTTCTCTAGCTACTAATTATCCAATTATTTCTATCGAAGACGGAATGTATGAAGATGATTGGGAAGGTTGGAAATATTTAACAGAATTGGTTGGCGATAAAGTACAATTGGTTGGAGATGATTTGTTTGTAACTAATGTGGAACGTCTTTCTACTGGAATTGAAAAAGGAATTGCCAATTCAATTTTAGTAAAAGTAAATCAAATTGGAACTTTGACTGAAACAATTGCTGCTGTAAATATGGCGCATAATGCTGGTTATACTTCAGTAATGTCGCACCGTTCAGGAGAAACTGAAGACAATACAATTGCAGATTTAGCAGTAGCTTTAAACTGTGGTCAAATTAAAACTGGTTCAGCTTCGCGTTCAGATCGTATGGCAAAATACAATCAATTACTTCGTATTGAAGAAGAACTAGCAGATACAGCTTATTTTCCTGGTGTGAAAGCATTTAAACAGAAGTAAAATTGTTTAGATAAAATTTAAGCCTGACTTTTTTTAAAGTCAGGTTTTTGTTTTAACAGCATTTTTATAAATATAATTTTTTATGAAATCATAATTGTATATTTGCTTTTATTTTTACTATCAATGGATAAAAAAACCGAAGAATTTTATAGCAGACTGCGTGAAGAATTGAACAATACTTCCGTTTGGCCGAGTGAATATTTATATAAATTTATTGTACCAACCGATAAAAAAAAGATTGAAGAAGTCGAAAATGCTTTCGACAATCTTGGTGCTGTTATTCAAACTACACAATCAAAAACCGGAAAATACACTAGTCTTTCCGTGAATGTTACTATGGAAAACCCAGAACAAGTAATTGAAAAATATATTGAAGTTTCTGATATTGAAGGGATAATTTCGCTTTAAAAATTATGGAAAAATACATCAAAGAAAATGCAAATGATGTGGTACATCACCTAGAATATAATGCCGAAAGAACGCATTTGATTATTCCAGAATATGGTCGCCATTTACAAAAACTTATCGATCAAGCAACCGAAATTGCTGATAGAGACGAACGTAACAAAGCCGCCAAATACATCATTCAAGTAATGGGAAGTTTAAATCCACATTTGCGCGATGTTCCCGATTTTCAACATAAGCTTTGGGATCAAATTTTCATCATGTCCGATTTTAGATTGGATGTCGATTCGCCTTACCCAGTTCCAACTCGGGAAGTTATCAACTTAAAACCAGAACGATTAGCGTATCCTCAAAAAAATCCAAAATATCGGTTCTACGGTAATAACATTAAATACATGATTAATGTAGCAAATAGTTGGGAAGAAGGCGAAATGAAAAGTGCATTGGTAAAAGTAATTGCCAATCACATGAAAAAATCCTACCTAAGTTGGAACAAAGATACTGTTACTGATACCGTGATTTTTGAGCATTTATATGAACTATCCGATGGAAAATTAAATTTGTTGCAAAGCGCAGAAGAGTTGTTGACCACAACAGACATAATGCGAACCAACAAAAAAACATCCAACAAAAATATGCCGCAGAATGCAAAAATCAAAAACAACAAAAACGGCAAAAAACCTTTTGTAAAAAATAACAATAAAAATCCAAAGTCTTAATTGTATACTGTAGAAATGTATAATGTAATCCTATAATTAAATTATACACATTCCAGTATACAACTTACATTTATACAATTTACTATTATACATTATACAGAAAGAAATGGGAACATTCAAAATAGAAGGCGGAATTCGATTAAAAGGTGATGTAACGCCACAAGGAGCAAAAAACGAAGCACTACAAGTTTTATGTCCAGCTTTATTAACTTCAGAAAAAGTTAGAGTTACTAATATTCCTGATATTATGGACGTTAATAAATTAATTACATTACTTGGAAATCTTGGTGTAAAAATCCAAAAAAATGGTCCAGGAGATTATACTTTTCAAGCCGATGAAGTAAACATTGATTACCTAAAAACCGAAGCTTTCAAAAAAGAAGGTGGAAGTTTAAGAGGTTCCATTATGATTGTTGGTCCGCTTTTGGCTCGTTTTGGTTGTGGTTACATTCCAAAACCTGGTGGTGACAAAATCGGTCGTCGCCGTTTGGATACACATTTTGAAGGTTTTATTAATCTTGGAGCAAAATTCCGTTACGAAAGAGAAGACCATTTTTATGGAGTTGAAACCGATGGAAAGCTAAAAGGAACGTACATGCTGCTTGACGAAGCATCGGTAACTGGAACAGCAAACATCGTTATGGCTGCAGTTTTAGCCGAAGGAACAACAACAATTTACAACGCAGCTTGCGAACCTTATTTGCAACAGTTGTGTAAAATGTTGAACTCAATGGGTGCAAAAATTACTGGAGTTGGTTCTAACTTGTTAACGATTGAAGGTGTAGAAAGTCTTGGCGGTTGTGAGCACCGAATTCTTCCAGATATGATTGAAATCGGTTCTTGGATTGGTCTTGCGGCGATGACAAGAAGTGAAATCACCATCAAAAATGTTTCATGGGATAATCTTGGAGTAATTCCAAGTGTTTTTAGAAAATTAGGAATTACACTTGAGCGTAGAGGTGATGATATTTATATTCCAACACACGAAAACTATGAAGTAAAAACAGATATTGACGGTTCTATTCTTACTATCGCTGATGCGCCTTGGCCAGGATTTACTCCCGATTTGTTGAGTATAGTTCTCGTTACTGCTACTCAAGCCAATGGCGATGTGTTAATTCACCAAAAAATGTTTGAAAGCCGTTTGTTCTTCGTGGATAAACTAATTGATATGGGCGCAAAAATTATGCTTTGTGATCCGCATCGTGCCGTAGTTATGGGACATAATTTCCAATCACAATTGAAAGCAACAGTAATGAGTTCGCCAGATATTAGAGCTGGAATTTCCTTATTAATTGCAGCACTTTCTGCTAAAGGAACATCAACCATTCAAAATATAGAACAAATCGATAGAGGTTACGAACGAATTGACGAACGATTAAGAGCTTTAGGCGCAAATATCGTTAGAGTTTAAAACCAAAAAAAAATAGTTATCAACCATTAAGGTGTTAAGTTTCATTAAGTTTTTCTTAATCTTCTTAATTTCTTAATGGTTTTTAGTTTTTTACTATCATGATCATAGAAACCTACATAATTGTTATTCTTTGTATTGCTTCATTTTTTGCAGGATTTGTTGATGCTATCGTAGGCGGTGGCGGTTTAATTCAAACGCCAGTAACGATGATATTGTTGCCACAATTGTCTGTGGCGAATGTTATTGGTTCTCTAAAAATCCCAGCATTCAGCGGAACAAGTTTTGCCGCTTTTCAATACTTAAAAAAAGTAACTATGAACTGGAAATTACTAGCCACAATGGCAATAGTTGCTTTTGGTTCTGCATTTTTTGGTTCTTATTTGTTGACCAAAGTGAGTAACGATTTTATGAAACCATTGCTCTTAGTGGTTTTGATTGGTATAGCCATTTATACTTTTGCCAAAAAGAACTTTGGACAACATCAAGAAAAAGATTTTAGTCAAAAAAAACAACTATTTCTAGCCATTGCTATTAGTATAGTTATTGGTTTCTACGATGGATTTATTGGTCCAGGAACAGGAAGTTTTTTGGTTCTAGGTTTCGTAACTATTTTAGGTTTTGATTTTCTTCATGCTTCTGCCAATGCCAAAATGGTCAATCTGGCAACTAATTTTGGCTCGATTTGTCTTTTTGTTTTAAAAGGAAAAATCATTTGGGCAATTGCTATTCCAATGGCGTTCTGCAATGCACTTGGCGGATTTATCGGTGCAAAATTGGCAATAAAAAAAGGAAATGCCTTCATTAGAAAGTTTTTCCTTTTTGTAGTAATCCTAACGTTAATCCGTTTTGGATATGATGTGTTTTTTATTTAAAAATTAATTCCAAACATTACGCCATCGCCTTGAAATCCGCCTTGATAAGAGCGAACATAATCCACTCGGAATATCCTAACTTTTCCAAAACCAAGGTTGCTCAAACCAACCGAAAACTCTTGATAAGGCTTTCTGTCTGGAACTGCCAAGTTTTTAAACCCAAGCATCAATTTTGATTGCAGTTTGTTCAACAACGGAATTTTATTCATGATATAACCTTTGTCGTTGTGTTCAAAATGTGTTTCTAAATAACTGTCATTTGTACTTGCAGCATAATACGGCAAAAGGTTAAACGAATTGATAAACGATGTTCCAATCGAAACGTGCGTTTCATTTCCATTAAAATGTTTATAATCTACAAATGAAATGTTTTCCGCATTAAAAAACTTTCCTGCTCTTATGTTAATTCCAGTTTCACCTTTGTTGCCAAGGGTTAAGTTTTGGGTAATTCTTGCCGTTACTTTATCATAATTATAGTTGTCATTATTGGAAGCAAATCCTTTTTCATATCCAAAAAGAAGTGTTGGATATTTGTCATTTCCAAGGTTGTATTTTCCATCAGGACGCGTGATGTATTCTTGCCCAAATTTAATTCTACCAGCAATATTCAGTTTTACTAAATTGTGTCTGTCGATAGCTGCAACAGTTTCGTCTAGTGGCAATAACGGATTATTGGAAGTATATAAATCGTCATTTTTAATCAAAGTATAATCAGTAGTGTTGAAAAGCGGTTTTCTTTCTGCATATTCAACAGCCGCAGTCATGTTCAACCCATTGAAAACTTCTCTCGAAAAACTTGCCGTTGCAAAATTCTTTTCATACAATTTCATGTAATTGTCTTTGAAAAACAAGGTGCTTACGGTATTTACTAATTTTGAAATTGGCTCTTCAGGATTGAACTGATTAACCGAATTCCCTCCAAAAACCGTAAGATAGGATTTTGATTTATTACTCAATTTTGCCGAAAAATAAGCCGTTGGTCGAAACGCTTCATCCGAAAAACCATAACCAACATTAGTTCCAAATTGATAATAGGTGTTTTTGTCTTCATTTCTTTTGAAGAAAGACAAACCAACGCTGGTATTCCAACCTTGAACCGTATTGAAACTAGTGTTCAAAGCTGGTCCATTATAATTGATAGTCCATTTTTTATAGGAATTCGAATAAGAATAACCATTCAAAACATCCATTATACCAAATTTATTTCTCTTGGCATCTATAGAATCTAGATAAACTTTTGACTTTTTCTTTTCTTGAAGCGCATCTTTTTTGGCATAATCCTTAACTTCTTCATCAGTTAATGGAACTGGACGAATGGTTTGCCAAAAACTATCTTCTTTTTTATTAGCATTTTCTTCAAAACGGATAACTTCGGCAGTAAACGTTTTCTTCTCAAATTGCTCTGGAAACTCAAAATTAGAAAATACATAAGTAAATCCGCCCGACATATTTACCCCAAACATTCCAGCATCAAAATCAAGAGTTTGTGTGTTTTTTGTCCAAATCTTAGTGTTATTATTGTAGCTAAAACTTTGTTTTAAATTCAACGTATTCAACGCAGGATTTTGCATTTGCTTTCCAGTCAAGGATACATCAACAGCATAAACAGCATAAGTATCATCAACAATATAGATATAACCCGACATTACAGGCTCGGTTTCTCTTCGAGGTATGATTTTAATTTTATTAACTTGTTGTCGATTTTCTGTAAAAAAAGAACCTTCAAATTTGTATTTATAGTAATTAAATGCATTATCAGCAATTGGCGAAACTACATTAGCATCAAATTCTAAATAGTTTTCATAAAAATCAAAATTAGCCGATGAAGCGCTGTTAAAACTAAACCCACTATCATTGCCACTAACTTTTGAGGCTAGAATTACTTCTTTCAACTTATCAGGTTTTTGGAACGTAACTTTTGAAACCGTTTCAGATAAATATAAAATTCCACTTCGAGTTGAATCGATTACTTCATCAAAAAAATCTAGCTTTTGTCCCAAAATAGTTTTCGGTAAATTCTTCACCCTAAAAATACCTCTTGAGTAAAAATCGGCCGTGTATTTACCAGTTTTTTTAGAATTTTCCTTTTTGTTTTTGATAGCATTTCGAATAATTTCATTCGCCGGATTATCATTAATATTAACAACAACTTCGTTCAACGAAATTTCTTCTTCCAGCAAAACAATGTCCAATGGCTGTAAATTTTCATTAACATCTACAACCTGTTTAGCGGTTTTATAACCCAGATATTGAAAAATAACAACATGCTTTCCGGGCGTTTTAATATTGAGTTCAAATTTTCCTAACTCATTTGAAGTCGTAGCATTATAAGTGTTTTCTTCAAAAATATTGACAAACGGCAGTGGCTTTCCGTTTACATCTTTCACAACACCTTTAATTTGGGCTTGTGAAATAATGGCAAAGAATAAAAATAGTAGCGTAAAGTTTTTTTTCATGAAAGAGAATTTAGATTTTAATTGATAGACGAATAAAAATGTAAAAGGGTTGCATTACTTTTACAAAAACGATTGTAAAGCTAATTCATAACTTTTCATTCCAAAACCAATTATTATTCCTTTAACATTTGGCGAAATAAAAGAATGATGCCTAAATTCTTCTCTAGCAAAAGTATTACTGATGTGAACTTCAATCACTGGAGTTGTTATCGCTTTCACGGCATCGGCTATCCCAACAGAAGTATGTGTATAAGCCGCAGCATTCAAGATAATACCATCATAACTAAACCCAACTTCCTGAATTTTATCAATCAATTCGCCTTCAATATTACTCTGAAAATACGCCAATTCAACAGCAGGAAATTCAACTTTCAATTGATTATAATAATCCTCAAAAGTTTGACTACCATAAATTTCAGGCTCACGTTTTCCTAGTAAGTTTAAGTTCGGACCGTTGATGATAATAATTTTCATATAAAGTATTTTGAGTAAAAATAAAAAACCGCTGCCAATTGGACAACGGTTTATACAAATAACTTCTAAATCAGTTTAAAATCGATACCCAACCGATAATTGGATAACTCTATTAGTCACTTCAGCATCTTTATTCGCCTCAGTCAAACCCATAACATATCTCGCTTGCGCAAAAAAGTTGTCAGTAATATTATAACCCAAACCTACAGCTCCAGCAAAATCAAAACTTTCTGCCTCAAACTGATCTTCAACATTTTGATCTACTAAAAACGAAAACTGCGGTCCAGCTTCTAAACTCAACTTCTTACTCGTTAAATAAAATTTAGCCAAAACAGGAACAGTAACATAGTTATAATTAATCTCCTTAATTCCTGCCTCATCAACTTTCGTTCCTTGCGAAGAATACAAAAGCTCTGGCTGTAACGATAAATTCTCAAGCAAACTTATTTCTGCAACAGCTCCAAAATGAAAGCTAGTATAAGTAGAACCATCAACTCCATCACCTTCAAGAGTAGAAAAGTTAGCACCAGCCTTTAAACCAAACTTTAACATCTGAGCATTTACCGTGTTCATCCCGAAACACAATAACATAACAAACAAAATTTTCTTCATGTTTTTCAAAATTTATAGTGATACAAATATAAACGTAAAACATCCTAATTTTGTATAGTACTTTTAGTATATTTTCCCTAAAAACCATACTTTTTCAAAATATCCCTTTTTTGTTAAAAACCTTGATTTATTTCTAATCAATTGTAAACAAACTATTTTAATGTTAAAAACTGTTGATAACCTTGTTAATAACTGTAAAGCACCCCTTAATTCTTATTAAATTAAAAATATAAATTTGGTATACTTAAATTTTAAAATTAAACAAACATGAAAAAAATTATTTTAAGTGTAGCGGCAATTTTCGCATTCGGATTTGCTAACGCTCAAGACAAAGCTGCTTCAGAAGGTTTTGCTAAAGGAGATGTATTTATTTCTGGTTCAGTAGGAATTTCATCTTCAAAAACAGGTGATTCCAAAGAAAACAACTTAAGTTTCTCTCCAAGAGCTGCTTACTTTGTAGATGACAACATCGCTCTAGGTTTAGCAATTGGTTACGAAACTCAAAAAATTGATGATGGTGCTTCTGCTACTAACACTCAAACTTCTTTTGGTGCTTTCGGTCGTTACTATGTAACTCCATCTTCTAAATTTTCTTTATTTGCACAATTAGGTGTAGACATTACATCTAACAATTCTGAATTCGAAGTTGAATTAGATGGTACTGTTAATGCTGTAGACACAGAGAGCAAAGGATTTAACATTGGTTTTGCTCCAGGTTTCCACTACTTTGTTTCTGACAAATTTGCTTTAGAAACTTCAATCGGTGTTTTAGGATACTCTTCTGACGATAACGGAGGAAACGGTGTTGACAAAACAAATACTTTTGATTTAGGTTTAGACTTTAGCAATGTAATGTTTGGTCTTACATACAAATTCTAATAACCAGAGTTAATTAATAAATTAAACCTCTCCATTCGGAGAGGTTTTTTTATGCAATAAAATCAAATCAAAATAATACCAATTTCTTTTAATACTATTTAGCTTCAAGCTAATATCTATTAGAGTTAAACTATACCCCGTTAGCTTTAAACTATACATCATTAGCTTAAAACTATACCCCATTAGCTTTAAACTATACATCATTAGCTTTAAGCTATATATAATTAGCTTTAAACTATATATAATTAGCTTTAAACTATATAAAATTAGCTTTAAGCTAAGTTTTATTAGCTTTATGCTAAATTTTATTAGCTTTTTACTAATATTGTATATTATTATAACTAAAAGCATCAAAATTGAAATGCATTTTAATTAAATCGTATAAAAATCAGAAACTATGAACACACTACCACACATGGGAGAACTCATAAAAAAAAGAATAATAGAAAAAAAAATATCCTTCTCAGAAGTAGCCCGAAGAATGAAGGTATCACAACCAACAATTAGTAACTATTTTCACCAATCAAGCCTACAAACCAAAGTACTATTTAACATAAGCATCGCTATAGAGCACAACCTCTTTGCCGATATTATGCAATACTTACCCCAAAACATTCAAAACGCAAACAATACAACTTTCCACGATACAATAATCCAGCAACAAGAACAAATAGCAGAACTTTCAAAAGAAATAAACATCTACAAACAGATACTAAACAACAATAAATAAACAAAAACCACACAGTACAGTTAAAAAACAAGCTACTCATGATATAATGAACTGGAACCAATACATAAAAAGCTTTCAACACTACTTAAAACTAGAACGTGGTTTATCTCAAAACACCATCGATAACTATACATTCGATTTACAACGACTTTGTAGTTATTTAGAACAAAACAATATCTCCGTTTCACCAATCGCTATTCAAGACGAAACGGTCCAACAGTTTATTTATACCATTTCAAAAGAACTCAACGCACGTTCTCAAGCAAGAATACTATCAGGACTAAAAGCATTCTTCAACTATCTAATCTTTGAAGACTATCGAACAAACAACCCAATGGAATTGATAGAAACTCCAAGAATAGGAAGAAAACTCCCAGATACTCTTTCAATCGATGAAATAGATAATCTAGTAAAAGCAATAGATTTATCAAAAAAAGAAGGCGAAAGAAACCGCGCAATAATAGAAACACTTTACGGTTGCGGACTAAGAGTCTCAGAACTAGTAAATTTAAAAATCTCCGACCTCTTTTTCGACGAAGGTTTTATAAAAGTTTCAGGAAAAGGAAACAAACAACGTTTTGTTCCAATAGCTAAATCAACTCAAAAATACATACAAGTATATAAAGGAACTATAAGAAACCATTTGCAAATTGCTAAAAATCACGAAGACACACTTTTTTTAAATCAACATGGTAAACAGCTTACAAGAGCAATGATTTTTACAATAATTAGAACCTTAGCCACAAAAATTAATCTACAAAAAAAAATAAGTCCACATACTCTAAGGCATTCATTTGCAACACATTTACTCGAAAATGGAGCCGATTTACGTTCCATTCAAATCATGCTTGGACACGAATCAATTACAACTACAGAAATTTATATTCATCTCGATAAAAAACATTTAGAACAAATAATAAACGCATTTCATCCGAGAAAAACGTAGTTTATCGATATTTTTTTACTACATTTGAATATTACCTACAATTCTTTCCCAAATCATTGTAGGTAATTATAAGCAAATTAACTTAACCGATAAACTATGATTAATAATTTTTCTCCTATAAGAGAAATAAATCAGCGCGATAATTATTTTTTTAAAAAAATGATATCCAATTTACCTGATTTAGTTTTTCAGTTGTCATATTCTTCCTCAGGAATTTTGACTTTTACTTTCTTCAATAAGGCTGTTATAAATTATTTTGAGTTAACTAAAGAACAAGTTAGAAACTTTAATATAACTACTGTATTTCGCGAAAAAATTCATCCTGATGATTTTGATGCAATGTTAATATCTTTACAAAAACTTAACCAAAACCAGTCAAATTGGTCTTTTGAATTTAGAGCAATTTTGCCATCCAAAGGCTTAAGGTGGTTCAAAGCAGTAGCAAATGTAGAACATAGCGACTTTGATACTATACTAATGACAGGTAGAATGTCTGACATAACAGTTGAAAAACAGTTAGAAGTAGATTTGAAAGTTTCTGAACAAAGGTTTCAGTTTGCCATGGAAGCTTCAATCAAAGGAGTTTGGGACTTAAACTTAAAAACAAACAAAGTGTTTTACTCTTCACAATCAATGAAAATGTTAGAATTAGAAGAGAATGATGTTGTCGATTTTCATCAAAAATGGGATGATAGAATACATCCAGATGATATTAATGACTATCAAAAAGAATTTGAATTACACATTAATAATCAAACTCCATATTATGAAAATGTAAAAAGAATGCTCACCAAATCAGGAAAATATAAATGGATATTGAGTCGCGGAAAAGTAATTGAGAGAGATTTAAATGGTAATCCATTAAGAATTATTGGTACACATACTGATATTACCCAACAAAAAGAAGAGGAAAAAGCGCTTAAGAAAACTTTAGAAATTATAAATGAGCAAAACAGCCGATTATTAAACTTTGCTCATATAGTTTCTCACAACTTAAATTCTCATACAAGTAATTTTAAAATGCTTTTAGATTTAGTTGAAGAAGAAAATGATCAGAACAGTATAGCTGAAATTTTTCAGTATTTGAGAACTTCCTCAAATGCTTTACATCAAACGATAGAGCATTTAAAAGAATTAGTTGATATCAATAATAACATGTCGCTTAAAAAGGAAAAGCTTAATCTTGATTCTTATTTAAACAAAGTTTTAGCAATATTAGGAGAAGAAATCAATAGTAATAAAGTTAAGATTTATAAAAAAATTCCAAAAGATTACAGCATACCTTTCAATCCTTCTTATTTAGAAAGTATTCTTTTGAATTTCACTACAAACGCAATCAAATATTCGCATCCAGATAGAATTCCTGAAATATATTATGATTTAGAAAAAGAAAACGATAAGTTTGTCCTAAAGATAAAGGATAACGGATTAGGTATAGATTTAGACCGACATGGAGAAAAACTCTTTGGAATGTATAAAACTTTTCACAACAATCCAGATGCAAGAGGAATAGGATTATTCATTACCAAAAACCAAATAGAATCGATGGGAGGAAAGGTAGAAGTAGAGAGCAAAAAAAATATAGGTACAACTTTTAAAATATTTTTTAATAATGAAATTTAACGATGTCTTTGTAGTTGACGATGATAAAATTTTTCACTTTATAATAAAAAAATTACTAGTACACAATAATATAAACGTAACGCCAAAGTTTTTTGAAAACGGATTACAAGCTATTGAAGGAATAAAAACAAAACTCAATAAAGGAGAAAATCCTCCCGATTTAATTCTTTTAGATATCAACATGCCAATTCTAGATGGATGGCAATTTTTAGAAGAATTCAAAGCGATAAAAGATAAATTATCCAAAGAAATAATTATCTATATAGTTAGTTCTTCTGACGATTCAACTGATAAAAATAAAGCTAAAAATTATCAAAGCGAAGTCAAAAATTATTATCTAAAACCAATGACCGCTGACGATTTAAAAGAAATATTTAGTAACTAAAAAAAATAGCAACCATAAAGGTTGCTATTTTTTTGTAATTATAGTAATATTATTATTTAGCAATATTTACTGCACGAGTTTCACGAATAACAGTAATTTTTACTTGACCTGGATAAGTCATCTCAGTTTGGATTTTTTGAGAAATCTCAAAAGAAAGGTTTGAAGCCATTTCATCAGAAACTTTTTCACTTTCTACAATAACTCTCAATTCACGTCCAGCTTGAATGGCATAAGCATTTTTCACTCCTTGGAAACCAAAAGCAATTCCTTCTAAATCTTTCAAACGTTGGATATACGAATCTAGAACTTGACGTCTTGCGCCAGGTCTTGCCCCCGAAATAGCATCACAAACTTGAATAATTGGAGAAATTAAATATTTCATTTCAATTTCATCATGATGCGCACCAATAGCGTTGCAAACTTCTTCTTTTTCACCATATTTTTCTGCCCATTGCATACCTAATAATGCGTGTGGTAAATCGCTTTCTGTATCTGGAACTTTACCAATATCGTGTAAAAGTCCAGCACGTTTAGCTAGCTTTACATTCAAGCCTAGTTCGGCTGCCATAATTCCACAAAGTTTAGCAACTTCTCTTGAGTGTTGCAGTAAATTTTGTCCATAAGATGAACGGTATTTCATTCTTCCCACAACTTTAATCAACTCAGGATGTAAACCATGAATTCCTAAATCGATAACAGTACGTTTTCCAACTTCGGCAATTTCTTCGTCAATTTGTTTTGTTGTTTTAGCAACAACCTCTTCAATTCTCGCCGGGTGAATTCTTCCGTCAGTAACTAATTTATGTAATGATAAACGAGCAATTTCTCTTCTAACTGGATCAAAACAAGAAAGAATAATAGCTTCTGGCGTATCATCTACAATAATTTCAACTCCAGTTGCAGCTTCAAGCGCACGGATATTTCTTCCTTCACGACCAATAATTCTTCCTTTAACATCATCCGATTCAATATTGAAAACCGAAACACAGTTTTCAACTGCTTCTTCGGTTCCAACACGTTGAATGGTGTTGATGATAACTTTTTTAGCTTCTTGTTGTGCTGTTAATTTTGCTTCTTCAATGGTATCTTGAATATGCGACATCGCTTTGGTTTTTGCCTCAGCTTTTAAGCTCTCAACCAATTGTTCTTTGGCTTCATCCGCCGAAAGTCCAGAGATAACTTCCAATTGCTCCACTTGGCTTTTGTGAAGTTTTTCTAATTCTTGTTGTTTTTTATCAAGAAGTTCAATTTTTGCTTCGTATTCTTTGGTTTTATTTTCATAATCGTCATTTACTTTTTTAGCTTTTGACAATTCATTTGAAACCTGTGACTCTTTGTCGCGAATTCTTTTTTCTACCTCAGCAATTTTTTTGTCTTTGCCTAAAATCTCTTTTTCATGTTCCGATTTTAGCTCTAAAAATTTTTCTTTTGCTTGAAGTAATTTATCTTTTTTTATGTTTTCTGCTTCAAGATTAGCATCTTTTAAAATTGATGCTGCTTCCTTTTTTGCATTTTTGATTAGGTTAGAAACATTGCTTTTTTCTAAAAACTTTGCTATTCCAAATCCTCCACCAATTCCAACTATCGCGGCGAGTATTATAAATGTAATTTCCATTTTTTGTTTGTGTTTTAGGTATAAAAAAAGCCTACATTAGGTGAATGCATAAACTCGTAAAGACAAGTTTTGAGCTAACTCGCTGTTCAAGTTTCCCCGATATAGAGGCATACTTTAGTAGCGACGATTTGCTCATTCTAATTTGTTAGTGTTGAGTTTACCAATTAAAATCTAATGTAGGCAGTGTTTTAATTTTATGTATAAGAACGTATTATTTTCTATTGAGATATTCCAATAATAAATCATTAATTTTTGTCAATCGTTCTGCTGTTTCTGTTCCATCAATTGCATTGTTCAATTGTTTTTGTTCCACTTGTGATGCAAATTGTAAAGCACACATAGCTAACACATCTTGTTTATCACGAACAGCATAATTTTCTTCAAATTGCTTAATCATAGTATCAATTTTCTTTGAAGCACTTCGCAAACCTTCTTCCTGTGACGGATCAACAGTTAGCGGATAAACTCGGTCGGCAATTGATATTTTTATCTTAAGCTTTTCACTCATAGCATTAATCTGATAGTTGCGCTATGCAATAATCGATTTCTTTAATTAATGAATTTATTTTCAGTTTTGTATCTCTCTTATTGTCTTCACTGCCAAGTAACGAATTTGCCATTTTTAACGATTTTGTTTCTCCTTTCAATTGCTCAATCTCTCGTGATTGAGTATCGATAGTTGTTACAGCTTTCTTTAATTCTGTTTCCAATTGACAAGTATAGACTTGTAAACTATTCATTTTTTCGAACAGCTTTTGAATTCTACCTTCAACAGAATCAATTATTTCTGCAACTTCACTCATCCAAATGGGATTTTCGTTTCTTAATTCACAAAGTTAGTATTCTATTTTAGTAATGCAATAATTTTTTTCATTATTTATTGTTTATTCTAAAAACTTGTTTAAGAAATTGTTTCTTAATTAGTTAGTTTCTTTATTTTAATGTAATTTATTACGTACTTTTTTATTATATTAGCAAAAACATTTAGTATGAAAAATGTTATAATCCTATTTTTCTATTCGCTAACTTTTTATGCGCAAGATAATTATCCGAAAGATTATTTTTGCTCTCCGCTTGATATTCCGTTGCAATTGTCGGGAAATTTTGGTGAATTGCGCTCCAATCATTTTCATGCTGGTTTTGATTTTAAGACACAACAAAAAGAAGGTTTGAATGTGTATGCCGCAGCCGAAGGTTATATTTCGAGAATAAAAATTACGCATGGCGGTTATGGAAAAGCAATCTACATAACGCATCCAAATGGTTACACAACCGTTTATGGACATTTGCAATCGGGTTTTGGAGAAATTGAAAAATTTATTATTAACGAACAATACAAAGCCAAATCTTATGAAATTGAATTGCTTTTGCAGCCAACAGATTTATTGGTAAAAAAAGGCGAAATCATTGCAATATCTGGAAATACTGGTGGTTCAGATGGTCCGCATTTGCATTTTGAAATTAGAGATACAGCATCCGAAAAAATAATTAATCCGATGTATTTTGGATTTGACACTGAAATAAAAGATACCAAGAAACCATTTTTCATGGGATTGTATGTGTATCCAATCGATGAAAACTCGATAGTAAATCAGTCAAAAAGACCTTTGCTTTTAACATATGATCAACAAATTAATGGCGATTATTTAGCCGAAAAAATTGCTGCCAATGGAAAAATTGGTTTTGGAATTGTAGTAAACGATTATGATGATGTTTCGTGGAATACAAATGGCGCTTTTAAAGTGGAAACGTTTCTAAACGGAAACTTGAGTTTTGGTTATACTTTTGACACTTTTTCATTTGACGAAACGCGATACATTAATGCTTTGATTGATTACGAACGTTTTAAAAATGAAAAACAGCGTATTCAAAAATTGTTTGCTGTAAATTTGTATCCATTGAGTATTCTTAAAACCGATGTTAATTCTGGAATTATTGACGTAACTAATAACTTAACAAAACTTTACAAAATTGAAGTTTCTGATTTTCATGGAAACAAATCGAGAATTTGCATTCCAATTTCATTTTCAAATACATCATCAGTTGTTGCAGAAAAACCAAAAACATCAAAATATCATGTAAAAACTAAACGTGATAATATTTTTTCATTAGAAAATGTTACCGTAACTATACCAACCAATACATTTTATGACGATTTTTATATGGATTTTGAAGTCCAAAATAACACTGTAAAAGTACATCGCGATTTTATTCCGGCGCATTCTAGTTTTCAAATTGCGTTTGAAGACAGCATTTCATCAGAAAAAGATAGAGAAAAAATGTTCATTGGTCTTTTTGACGGAAAAAAAATAAATCACTACACAACAAAACGCTATAAAAATACGTTTTCAATTTACACCAAAACTTTGGGCGAATATCGGTTAGTAAAAGACACTATTTCTCCCGAAATAATTTTGGCAAAAAATATAGCAGAAAAATGGATTTCCGACCGAAAAACAATTCATTTAACCATTTCTGATGATTTATCTGGCATAAAAAGTTATGAAGGTTACCTCAATGGAAAATGGATTCTATTGGAATATGAAAGTAAACTGAAACGTTTAACTCATAAGTTTTCTGACGGAATTGTTGCCGAAGGGAAAAACGATTTAAAAGTAGTAGTTACCGATAATGTTGGAAATTCTACTATATTTGAAACACATTTTTATAGAAGTCAAAAACAATAACACTATAGTTTGAAAACAAAACATTTATTCTTTTCGTTCCTATTTTTTATCCTTTGTATAAAATCATTTTCGCAAAACGCAACCGCAAAAGTAGCTGGAATAGTGCTAGACGAAAATAGCAAACCCATTGAAAACGTTAACGTTAGCTATCTTTCGAAATCATCCGTTACTGATAAAAATGGTTTTTACACGATTACCGTTCCAGCAAATCAAAAAGTAGTTTTAGTTTTTACACACGTTGCACTAAAAAACATAACAGCAACATTGCAACTAAAACCTAATGAGGAATTTGAATATCATATTGTCATGTCTGATAAAGCTGAACAACTAAGCGACGTGGTGATTACCAGTAGCCGAAGACGAGTTCAAGGAATTACAAGTATCGAACCCGAAGTCATCAGAAAAAATCCTAGTGCAATGCCTGGAATAGAAAGTGTTTTGAAGGTTTTACCTGGTGTAAATTCGAATAGCGAATTAAGTTCTGGTTATAACGTTCGTGGTGGAAACTATGATGAAAACCTGGTTTATGTAAACGAAATCGAAGTCTATCGTCCGTTTTTAATTCGTTCTGGTCAGCAAGAAGGTTTGAGTTTTACCAATACCGATATGGTCCAAAATGTGGACTTTTCGGCTGGAGGTTTTCAAGCTAAATTTGGCGATAAATTGTCTTCGGTTTTGGACATTACCTATCGTCAACCGAAAAAATTTGCATTGGCTGCCGAAGCTAGTTTTCTTGGCGGAAGTATAACTGCCGATTTGGTTTCCAAAAATAAAAAATGGTCCAATATTACAGGAGTTCGTTATCGAGACAATTCACTTTTGGTTAATAGTCAAGAAACGCAAACCAACTATCGTCCAACGTTTATGGACGTACAATCGATTGTGAATTTTACTCCAAATGACAAATGGAATTTCAGTTTTTTAGGAAATGCATCTCGAAATGTGTACAACTACCAACCGTTGACACGTCAGACTAATTTTGGAACCATTGACGAACCCATTGCATTGCAAGTTTTTTATGAAGGACAAGAAAATGACAAATACGAAACTCTTTTTGGTGCTTTCAAAACGGTTTTTAATGCCGATGAAAACAATACCTATAAATTCATAAGTTCAATTTATCATACCAAAGAACAAGAGTATTTTGATATTTTTGCCGCTTATTTTTTAGGCGATGTTGATACCAATATTGGTTCCGAAACGTTAGGCGAAGTTACTTTTAGTCAAGGCATTGGAACACAATTAAATCATGCTCGAAATGATTTGGATGCTTTAATCGTCAATGCAGAAATTAAAGGTGTTCACCAACTCAACAACAAAAAGCACCAAATTGATTGGGGTTTTAAATACACTCGTGAAAATATTCGCGATCGAATTGTAGAATGGGAAGTAATTGATTCGGCAGGATTTTCAATCAATCCGCCAAATTTGAATTTCGCTGGAAACGATCAACCTTACAATCCTTATATTGGTCCGTTAGTTCCATATCAAAATGTTAGAGCAACCAATTTTATTGACATTAATCGACTTTCGGGTTATGCGCAATGGAGTTTTAAAGACCAAATTGGTTCAACGGATTATTGGTTCAATTTTGGAGTTCGCGCTCATCATTGGAAAGTAACTGGCGATAATATTTCGAATTCAAAAAACCAAACTACGGTTAGTCCAAGAGCGCAATTGACTTTAAAACCAAATTGGGAAAAAGATATGATATTCCGATTTGCGACCGGATTTTATCATCAACCGCCGTTCTATCGCGAGTTAAGAGATATGAATGGTGTGGTTAATCCAAATGTAAAAGCGCAACAATCGATACATTTTGTAGCAAGCAACGATTATAATTTCAAAATGAACAATCGTCCATTTAAATTGGTTACAGAATTGTACTATAAATCGATGACTGATGTCAATACTTATACATTAGAAAATGTTAGAATTCGTTATCGCGCAAATAATGATGCAACTGCTTATGCGCAAGGTTTAGACATGCGTTTGAATGGAGAATTCGTTCCTGGAACCGAATCGTGGTTGAGTTTTGGTTATATGAAAACCGAAGAAAATCAAAACGGTAGAGGAAATATTGCTCGTCCAACCGATCAACGACTGAAATTTGGAATACTTTTCCAAGATTATATGCCAAATTTGCCTAGTATGAAATTATACATGAATTTGGTTTACAACACTGGTTTGCCTGGCGGTTCGCCTTCTTATGCAGATGTTTATACGTATCAAAGTCGTTTGAGAGATTATCGCCGTGCTGATGTTGGTTTCTCGTATGTTTTAACCGAAAAAAACAACGAACGACCTGATGGACATTGGTTAAAACGTTTTGAGGATTTGTCTCTTGGCTTTGAAATTTTTAATATTTTCAACAATCAAAATGCGATTACTAACACTTGGGTTCGTGATGCTTATACCAAAAACCAATACGGAATTCCAAATTTTATGACAACTCGTGTTTTCAATTTGAAGTTGAGTGTGAAATTGTAGAAATAAATCATTATTTTTGAATACCAATTCATTTGTTATGAAAAACATTTTTTTCTTTCTGATAGTAAGTTTGGCTTTTGTTTCTTGTAAAAAAGAAGAACAAGAAAAACCAAAAGTGATTTATGAAACCCAACCTAAATCGCAAGCAAAACCTCAAGTTGATACGTCAAAAGCTGATATTGCTGACTTACCAGTTCATATGGAAGGAACTAATTTTTTGATTTTTCCTATTGGCGATTTGAATTTTTTCAAAAAACAAGGTTATGCTTCAAGCAAAAGTGATAAAAACATAAGCTATGCCATTTCCAATTATGGCGAATATGAAATTACGGGTTATTTAGATAATTTGAAATTTCAGGAAATTGGCAAAGACACCATTTATGCTTTAACTGATAAAAATGTTTTGATACAATCGGCAACTTATTTGAAAAACCATGCTGATAAAACCAAACAACAATTGATGGTTTATGTGTTGGAAGATTTGGATACAAATAAAGACGGAAAACTTAATGATGCTGACATTAAATCCTTATACATTAGTTCAATTGACGGTAAAAACTTTACCAAACTAACCGAAGATTTTCAGGAATTAATCGACTGGAAATATGTTTCTGCAAAAAACGGAATTTATTTTAGAGCTGTAGAAGACACAAACAAAAACGGCGAGTTTGATAGCAATGATAAAATTGTGTACAGCTTTGTTAATTTAACTTCCAAAGAATGGAAAGCTGAAGAATTTCAGGTGAATTAATCAACAATCTTTGTCATGCTGACGAAGGAAGCATCTCTATATTATTGAGAAAAATATGTTAGAATTTCAAGAAGGTTATCATACATATTACGTTTATATTCTAACTAATAAAGCAAAAACTGTTCTTTATATTGGAGTTACTAACAATTTAAAAATTAGACTTCAGCAACATTCGGAGAATTTAAACCCAACTTCTTTTACATCAAAATATAATGTTCATTTCCTACTCTATTATGAAAAATTCACATGGATTCAATTAGCAATTGCTAGAGAAAAAGAATTAAAAGGTTGGACTAGAAATAAAAAAATAGCATTGATAAAATCACTTAATCCTCATTTAAGTTTTATCAATTATATGTTTGAATAGTTTACGGAGAATCTTCCTTCGTCAGATTGACAAAAAAGAGATTGATAAAACAGTAATTTTTACTCAAAACTCTGCATAGAAACTAACCTCGCATACATTCCGTCTTTTGCAATAAGTTCGTCGTGATTTCCTTGTTCAACGATTTCTCCTTTTTGCATCACCACAATTACGTCTGCTTTTTGAATAGTTGAAAGTCGATGCGCAATAACAACCGAAGTTCGGTTTTGCATCATATTTTCTAACGCCACTTGTACAAATTTTTCGCTTTCAGTATCTAATGCGGAAGTTGCTTCGTCCAAAATCATAATCGGTGGATTTTTTAAAACCGCACGCGCAATAGAAAGACGTTGTTTTTGTCCGCCAGAAAGCTTATTTCCGCTATCGCCAATATTGGTTTCAATTCCACTAGGCAAATCTTTTACGAATTCATAAGCATTGGCAACTTTCAACGCTTCAATAATTTCGTCATCGCTTGCGTCTAATTTTCCTAATCGAATATTGTCTTTAATCGTTCCGTTAAACATGATGCTGTCTTGAGTAACCAAACCAGTTAAAGAACGCAGCGACTTCATTGTTACCTCTTTTATATTATGATTGTCTATTAAAATTTCGCCTTGATTTACTTCGTAAAAACGCGTTAGCAAATTAGCAATCGTACTTTTTCCTGAACCCGATTGTCCAACTAAAGCAACTGTTTTTCCTTTTGGAATAGTTAAAGAAAAATTCTTCAAAACAGCTTCGTCGTTATAGGCAAACGTGATATTTTTTAACTCAATACTTTGATTAAATGATGTTAATTTTTTTGCATTTTCAGTATCGGTAATCGAATTTTCTACTTCTAAAACTTCAAAAACACGTTCTGCCGCAGCCAATCCATTTTTAACTTGATACGATGCTTTTGAAATGGCTTTTGCTGGCGTTAAAATATTATAGGCTAATCCAATGTAAGCAATAAAATCAGAACCTTTTAATGAACCTTCAACTAAAACTAGATTTCCACCATAAACCAATAAAACACCAATAACCAAAATCCCCATAAATTCACTCAATGGCGAAGCTAAGTTGTTTTTCTTGGCTATAGAATTGGTTAACTTGTACAAACGATTAATAGAATCGTTAAATGTTTTGGAAAAAAAGTTTTCGGCATTATAGCTTTTAACCACTTTCAAACCCGTTAAAGTTTCTTCGGTGATTGATATTAGATAGCCATTTTCTTGTTGAGCTTTGGTTGATTTTCCTTTTAATGATTTTCCTATTTTTGAAATAACCAAACCCGAAATTGGAATAAAAATAAATACAAAAACAGTCAGTTTCCAACTAATTGAAACCATTGCAATTAGCGAAAACACAATAGTTAGCGGTTCTTTAACAATAAGTTCCAAAATCATAAAAAATGAATTTTGAACTTCGTTCACATCACCAAGCATTCTTGCCATTACATCACCTTTTCTTTTTTCAGAGTAATACGAAACAGGTAATGACACAATTTTTGCAAACATTTTTTCACGCAAATCACGTAAAACACCATTTTTAACTTTGGTTAAATGCTGAAGCGCTAGATAATTGGATAAATTTTTCAGTAAAAAAGTAATCAAAACTATTCCAACAGTAAACATTAAGCCATATTGAACACCATATTCAGTTGAAAATTGCTTTACATAGTAGGCGATGTAATCTTGCCAATTTCCTACAGCATCAATAAAACCAGTGTATTCAGGTAATTCTATAACATCTTTTTTTCTTTCGTCAAACAAAACCGAAAGAACTGGCATAATAAAAACCATTCCTAAAGTTCCAAAAAGCGCATAAAGTATGTTGAAAGTTATGTTTCCAATAACATTGGACTTATACTTTTTTGCAAAAGGAATTATTTTCTTTAAATTTTCATCCATTAGTTCAACTGCATTTCAGCTATGATATTTTTAATTTTTTGATCCAATTGTTTTTCGGCTTCTGGAATATCATTAATACTATCGATAGCACAATTCACACTGAAATAAAACTTAATTTTTGGTTCGGTTCCACTTGGTCGCGCACAAATTTTAGAACCATCTTCCAAATAATAAATCAACACATCCGATTTTGGAATAGTCAGATTTTCAATTTCTCCACTCAATAAATTTTTTGCAGTTGAGTTTTGATAATCTTCCACCATTATCACGCGTTGTCCATTAATTTCAGAAACTGGATTATCGCGCATATCAATCATCATTTGCTTGATTTCATTTGCACCTTCAATACCTTTTTTGGTCAACGAAATTAGATATTCTTTGTAAAAACCAAAGTCAACATACATTTGTTGCAAATAATTATAAACCGAACTTCCGTTTTCTTTGGCTTGCGCCGCAATTTCACACATTAGTAAAATCGCGCCAACAGCATCTTTATCACGAACAGCATCGCCAACCATAAACCCAAAACTTTCTTCGCCACCGCCAATAAATTTCAACTCAGGGAAATCTTTGATGAATTTAGCAATCCATTTAAATCCTGTCAAACCTACTTTGCATTCCACATCAAAACCCGATGCCAATTCAAGCATCATTGGCGTAGAAACAATAGTCGAACCAATAAATTCTTTACCCGTAATTTTTCCTGCTTTTCGCCATTCTTCCAATAAAAAATGCGTCATGACAACCATCGTTTGATTACCATTCAACAAAATCATTTTGCCTTCGTTGTTTCTAACGGCAACACCAAGTCGGTCGCTATCAGGATCAGTTCCAAAAACAATATCCGCATTTATTTTATCAGCTAAAGCCAAAGCCATCGTCAACGCTTCTGGTTCTTCCGGATTTGGAGATTTTACCGTTGGGAAATTTCCGTTTGGTTCCGCTTGTTCAGGAACGATATTCACATCGGTATAACCAGCTTTTTCCAACACTTTTGGAACCATTTTAATCGATGTTCCGTGAAGTGAAGTATAAGCAATTCGTAGATTTTCTCTCGCCGAAGCCGAAGTGTTAAACGAAGCATTTTTCACTGTCGATTCCGCAAAAGCTTCATCAACAGCTTCATCAACATAATGTATCAAACTTTCGTTGGCTTCAAATTTAATTTCGCTGTAATTCAAGTTTTCAATTACCTCAATAATTTCACCATCTTGCGGCGGAACTAATTGTCCACCATCTTGCCAATATACTTTGTATCCATTGTATTCCGGCGGATTATGTGAAGCTGTTAATACAATTCCAGCATGACAATTCAAGTGTTTTACCGCAAAAGACAACTCTGGCGTTGGTCGCATATCCGAAAAAAGATAAACCGTAATTCCATTTGCCGAAAAAACATCAGCAACAATTCTTCCCAAAGTATCGCTGTTGTGACGACAATCATAAGCAATCGCTACTTTTAGTTGCTCCTTTGGGAATGATTTTTTTAAATAATCCGATAAACCTTGCGTGTTTTTACCTAACGTATATTTGTTGATACGATTGGTTCCAACGCCCATAATTCCTCGCATTCCTCCCGTTCCAAACTCCAGATTTTTATAAAAACTTTCCTCCAAATCCTTCGGAGAAGAAGTCATCATTTCCTTGATAGCTTCTTGCGTTTTATCGTCAAATGTTGGCGTTAACCATTCGTTTACTTTATCTAAAATCGATTGTTCAATATGCATATTCTTATTATTTTTTCAGAAGCTAATCCTGCTATTCGCTCTATCTTTTCATCTCGTTTTTCAAAACGAGATAAAAAGGATGCCGCTACTATCAGGGCTAAACTTATCAGTAATCTTATTTTTTTAAACTAAAACTAGTTTCTTTTTGTTTACTAAAAAAACATCAATTCGTCGTTTCCGAAACTTTATAACGTTCTTCATTATTCTTTGTACGCAAAATAATTTCGCCAAGAAAACCAGCTAAAAACAACTGCGTTCCAATAATCATTGTTGTTAAAGCGATATAAAACAGTGGATTATCGGTAACCAATATCGTTTGATAACCCGAATACAATTTTATCAATTTCAAAGCAATGATGATTCCTGTAGAAATAAATCCAACTAAAAACATCAAAACACCAAATGCTCCAAACAAATGCATTGGTCTTTTTCCATATTTTGATAAAAACCAAATCGTTATCAAATCCAAAAAACCATTTACAAAACGGTCAATACCAAATTTTGATTCACCATATTTTCGAGCTTGATGAATAACTACTTTTTCGCCAATTTTTCCAAAACCAGCATTTTTTGCCAAAACCGGAATATAACGATGCATTTCTCCAGAAACTTCGATATTCTTAATGACAACATTTTTATAAGCTTTTAATCCACAATTAAAATCATTCAAATAAACTCCCGAAGTTTTTCTCGCAGCCCAATTGAATAATTTGGATGGTAAATTTTTTGTTACGGCATTATCATAACGTTTCTTTTTCCATCCTGAAACCAAATCAAATTTTTGGTTTATAATCATGTTGTACAAATCAGGAATTTCATCTGGACTATCTTGCAAATCGGCGTCCATCGTGATGATAACATCGCCTTGCGCTTTGGCAAAACCAGCATGCAACGCCTGGGATTTTCCATAATTTCTTAAAAACTTAATTCCTTTTACATTAGGATTTTCAGCGGAAAGCTGCTCGATTATTCCCCATGAATCATCAGTACTTCCATCATCAATAAAAATAACTTCATAGGAATAGTTATGAGTTGTCATTACTTTGACAATCCATTGGTGTAATTCGGGTAACGATTCCTGCTCGTTTAAAAGCGGAATAACTATGGATAAATTCATTAAAACTGTTCTTTTGGTTTGCTTTTGAAGAATGCTGCTAAAATCAACCCAAATATTATTGCACCAACTAAAGCTTGAGCAATTCCGAATAATTGACCTTTTATTGAAAACTGAGAACTTTCTTTGATTGAAATAATTGCTTCATTAATCTTTTCTTGTGGAGTATTAAACTTTTGTAGCATCTCAACTTGCATTTCTATTAAATGCTCAGTTACTGTATCTCTTGCTGCTGTATCAAAAAAGTTAAAAAGAAAAATATTGAAAACAGTTGACATTAAAATTCCAACTAAAGCCGAAACAAAGTAAGCTGTAAAACCTTCTTTAAAACTTAAAATACCTTGTTTCTCATTTTTTGTTTTAGATAATAAAACACAGCCTATGATAATCCATATAGCCAACATTCCAAATCCAACCCACATATTTACAAACAACTTCAAATCAGTTATATACATGATTGTAGTTGACAAAATTCCAATTAAACCAGAGATTATTCCAAAGTTAATAGCGTTTTTCTTGATTATTGCATCCATTTTAGTTTTGATTTAAATTAAACAACAAATATAGTAATTCCATTATTACTTAACAGTAAGTTGGCTTTATTTAAAAAAAGTTACACTTCGCTTTGATTATTGCAAAAAAGTTGTATTTTTGCACTCTCAAATTAAAAAAGAACAATAACAAAAAGTTGTAGCTAGTTTACACCTTTCAAAAAGAAAGCTTCAAAACAAACTACTTCAATAAAATAAAAGATTTATCATGAAAAAAGGAATTCACCCAGAAAATTACAGATTAGTTGCTTTTAAAGACATGTCAAACGAAGATGTTTTTATTACTAAATCTACAGTAGAAACAAAAGAAACTATTACTCACGAAGGAGTTGAATATCCAGTTTACAAAATGGAGATTTCTAGAACATCTCACCCATTTTACACAGGTAAATCAAAACTTATCGATACTGCTGGACGTATTGATAAATTCAACAGCAAATACGCTAAAAAAGCAAAATAATTTATTTTTTAGTAGTTCAAATTTTATTAAAACCATTCACGAAAGTGAGTGGTTTTTTTATTGATTAAATCTTTGTACTTTTGACAGTAGTTAATGTT
>NZ_JACTAC010000049.1 GCF_014486675.1 Flavobacterium macrobrachii | reverse complement strand
CAAGCCGTAATCACCAAAACCTGCATTATTAATGAGGTAGGTTACAGTGAGATGATTGTTTGTCACACAGTTGTAAATAGCTTCACGCCCATCGCTTAGGGATAAGTCTGCAGCGACACAAAACACATTGATGTTATACTTATCCAAAATGGTATTTTTGGCAATTTCAAGTTTATGTTTATTTCTTCCAGCCAACAAAATATCAATATCCTTCTTGGCAAATAACAGGGCTAATTCAAAACCTATGCCCCCTGAAGCACCCGTAATTATTGCTACCTCTTTCATATTAGTCAATCAATTTTATGGAAATTGTACTATTCGCATGGTTAAATGTAAATTTGCAATCGGAGAAACTCGGACTCGAAAGCTTTGGCTTAAAATTATTGGAAAAGCCAAATGGTTCTTTAGGGTAGCCAAAAAGATTTTTATCCAGTTTTCCATTACCATTTAAGTCATGAGAAATAGCTACTGCATACTCTCCAACAGGCACTTCAAATTCAACTATTTCTGAAGAACCTGATGTGGGAACTTTAATGTTTCTCCAATATTTGTTAAAAGCGGGAAAATCATCACCAGCTCTGTATATACCTACATAAAGTATTTTATTGTTTTCTTTAATGTTGGTAATTTTTATGGTAAGCTTTTTTGTAGCTACAACTGTTTGTCCTTTAGCCCCAACCGTGACAAAAAAAACCAGTAGGAGAAATAAAAATTTGAAAATTTGCATATCAATTTCGTTTTAAAATTAAGATGCAAAGTTGAAATCCTTCTTCAATACTTTCATTCACATTTGTGAAGAAATGAAATTAGGGCTTACTTATCTCTTTTCGCAATCTGCTTAGGCTTTGTGGAGCCACCCCCAGGTAAGAGGCTATCAAATAGTGTTGAAACTTGTTGAGCAAATAAGGCTCGTCTTTTAAAAGTTGTAGATACCTTTCTTTAGCATTTGAAGTAAGTAGTGTAAATGCTCGTTTATGAACATTTTCATAAGCTGTTGCCGACATAATACTTGCCACTTTTTCAAGATTGATTGATTTTGAAACTATCTTTTGAATGTTAGTGTAACTCAAAGTTATTGCTTCAATATCTTCAAGAGCTTCAATAGTAAGATGGGAGGGGGTTTGCCTCAAAAAGCTATAATAATCTACCAGGAAATAGTTTTCAAATTTTGAATCAGCATCATTAAAATGAAAATTCCAGGTAAACTCCTGCCCCTCATGATTAACAAAATAGGATCTTGATTTACCAGAAACCGTAAACAGTATAGAATTGCAAATACTACCTTCTTGCACTATTTTATCTCCCGCCTTATAGCTCTTATTTGATAGTACATTTTCTAAAGCAATAGTGTCCTCATTGGATAGCGAAATAAACTGGGATATAAATTCAACAAACTGGTTCATTTTTTAATAAGAAATTAAACTAAAACATCCTTAAGTAATTGGAGGTTTCAAGTCATTGAATATAGTGTAAAATATTTTTCAACCCATTCGAAATAACTGTAAATTGTTACATTGCAATTAAAAAAATCCAAAAACAGCATTTCAACAATACGTTTAAGTTTCATTTTAATCCCTATTTAAACGCATTTTTTTCAATGAAAAGGACAAAATTATAAGTAGAGAAGTAAAAAGCACCTGAAATGTTATATTGTGTTTAAAATCAGACGACCAAATAATATAGCTAACTGTTCTTCCAGATGAAATACATATAAAAGTGATGAACAAAAATACAAACTCAAAAAAACGTTTTCCCGAAAACAAAATGCCGGAAAAAAAGCTAAATGATAGTATCGAGATAGCAGATAAAATGACCTGTATAATTTCTAAAAACTGTTGTAAAAGACACAATCTTACTATAACAGGTAATGCAAAAATAAGCGCTAATATAGTGCCTGCTAAAAATTGAGATAACAATAATCGCTTTAAAGGCTTATAAGTACTGTAGATAAACGAAGCAGTTTTATATTCTTGTTCTTTTGTAAATAAATCAGACCATCGATTCACTTGTAAATACCAAATTATGGGTAATCCGATAAATAAAGCGTCTTCAATTGGTATAAAAAACAAACCAATAAAACACCCTAAATTGAGTATCCAAAGACGAATTGAACCCTTTCGAATCAAAAGTAAAAATTCAGCAAAAATTAAAGGGAATAATCGATAATCGATATCAACTTTTTGCAACCTTTCAAAATAAATTTTCCGTTCATATATAGCTTCTTTATATAAATGTTTTACATGTTGCCGCTTCGGTAATACTCTTTTAGTTTTGACATCAAATCGGTGAAAATAAACTGAACTTATCTTAATAGTTACCAATGAAAAAATTATCCAAAATAATCGAGATAAGTAAAATTCGAAACTGAAATGGGAGCCTTTAAAAAGAAAATAATTTAAATTTGAATCTGCATTATAATTTATACCTACTGAAATTTCTTGAGAGTTTGAAATTAAACCTTTCGGTATTGCCATAGAAATTTCATTTAATAGAAACTGAATACCTAAAGGGTCAATCCAGTAAATAAAATTACCGCTTAAAGTATTGGTAACCCCCAACAAACCAATGAACAATAAAATAAAAATCAAATTCATTATGTTCGTTTTTTGAACAAATACAACTTCAAAAAAAATAGTTAAAGCAGACAAAATGAAAACACTTGGAAATGTTACAAAAAAATAAGGGCTAGCAAATTGGAAAAAATCAAAAGGATAATTTTCCACTCTGTAAAATGTTAGCCCCAACGCAAATAAGAATACAACAACAACAATTATAGAAAACAAAAAAAAATGGCTAACCGCTTTGGCAAGTAAATATTGGAAATTGGTAATGGCTGAACTAGCTATAAGCTGTCCAACCCCAGTCTGTAAATCATTCCTAATACTATTATTAACCACATAAAATCCAAATAACCATAAAAAAAAACAGGCCATAATTGCAGTAGAATGGCCTATCCATGCAGCATTGTTCAACCCTGTATAATCGCCAATGCGTACAGTGGTATAATGATCCTGAGGTAAGGGAACAAATTTATAGGCGGCAACTACACTAATGATTAGTAAAACAATAAAAGAATTACTCCTCACCCTTTGTAAAAAATCAGCATAAAAGACACTAAAATATTGATTCATAAGGATTATTTTGAAAGATATAAAAATGCATCTTCTAGTGTAGGCTTACACAAAACAGCTTTAGTTGGAGGTGAGTCAGAAACAAATCGAATAAGAGCTGTTTCTCTTTTTCGTAAGATACTTATCACTAAAAAATTTTTCTTAAAAGAATAAATTTCCTCTTTTGAAATTTCAATTTCAAACACCTTATTGTCAACCACCTCTATAATATCCTCTTGACATCCTTTTCGTACCAATATCCCTTTTTTCATAATCATTACTTCATCGGCAATCAACTCTATATCTGAAATAATATGAGATGACAAAAGAATTATACTATCATGAGAGAGTGCTGAAATAAGATTTCTAAACCGCACACGTTCCTCTGGATCAAGACCTACTGTAGGTTCATCAAAAATCAATATCTTTGGATCATTCAACAAAACTTGTGCAATGCCTAAGCGCTGTTTCATCCCACCAGAATATGTATGAATAGGGCGATTAGACACTTCCAAAAGATTTACGCTTTCTAACAGTTGATTTATTCTTATGTTTAGATTTCTACCACCAACTCCCTTCAAGGCAGCTATATATTTCAAAAATTCATACCCAGTCAAGTTAGGATAAACACCAAAATCTTGTGGCAAGTAACCCAACACTTTACGCATATTGTTCGGATACTTTAAAATATCTTTGCCATTCAGTTTTATTGTTCCAGATGTTGGATTAGAAACAGTGGCAATTATACGCATGAGTGTCGATTTACCAGCGCCATTGGCTCCAAGCAAACCTACAATACCATTTTCTAATGTCATTGAAAAATCAACCAAACCAAACTTATCTTTAGCGTATTGCTTTGTTACATTACTAATTTTGAGTTGCATGAAAAAGGAGGTTAATTTAAAATCAGTCCCTGAAAATATATGCTAGCAAAAATAAAAAGTCAGCAAGCAACCACATGACACAATTGTGTCACTAAAAAAAGCTATTGTTCTATACATTTGGAAACAATCAAAAACTAAAATACGGTTTGCTTTGATAGTTTAAATTTCTACTTTCTGAGGGTAGAACTAAATTAAAAATTGATATACTACTGTTTTTAAAACAATTAACTCAATTTCAAAAAAAAAGTGAATTATAAAAGACAACAGTAACTAAATATGATGTACCCAAAACAATTTTTTTTTATATTACTTTTTTTGGCTTTTAACATACCGTCATTTTACGCACAAACCAGTAAAATAGATAGTTTAAAAGGTGTTGTTCTAAAAACGACAAGTGATACATCAATCACTAAACTCTATATCGCCATCGGTACCGAATTTGAAAAAAGCAATGCCGATTCAACATTTGCTTACTACAATAAGGCACTAATTAAGGCAAAAAAAGAGAACTTACAATTAGAGATTGCAGATGCCGATATTGTCTTAGCTAAGTATTTTATCATGCATTTTAATGACTACAAAAAAGCTTATGTATTTACTACTGACGCTAAAAATATTTTAGAAAAGCTCTTACTAAAAGAGAAATCAAAAATAGAAATCAAAAAAATTCAAGAAAAATTGATTAGCGTATATAGTGGATTAAGCATTTATTATTCCAATATTGGTAATAATGATATGTCAACTTTTTATACTAAAAAAGGTTTAAGGTTCGCTAAAATCATAAAGAATAGTAATCTTATTGCAAGATCTTACTATAATTTAGGCATTCAATCGCTTAACACAAACAACTTTTCAGCCGCATTAAATTGGTTCTTATTATCATTAAAAATAAGAGAAAAAAACGATAAAAAAAATCTTCATGAAGTATACATTGGCTTGGGGGATGTTTATTCTAACTTAAAAAAATATTCAAAAGCAGTAGAATATTACTCAAAAGTTTTTACGCTACCAAATACAAACTATGATGCTAATGTTAGAAGTTATATCGCCACAGGAAACATTTATCTAAAACAAAATGAAACTGCAAAAGCATTAGCGTTTTTCACAAAAGCAGAAGTGTTGGTTGAAAAATATCATTTAAAAAGGTCTCAAGTGATGCTATACAATTCATTAGGCATCTATCATCAAATAATGGGTAATAATGATTTAGCACTTCAATATTTTTTTGACTTGCTCACAATTGGAGAACAAACTCAAAAAAAAGAAGTTATTGCAATTACAAAGCTCTCTATTGCTTCCATTTATGAGAAAAAAAATAACGACAAAATGGCCATTCAATTTGCCTCAAGCGCTTCTCAATTAGCAAAAGAAATTAGCAGATTTAATACCTATTGGGCATGTGAGCAATTGCTGAGTACTTTGTATGAAAAACAAAAACTACATCAGTTGGCACTACATCACTATAAAAAATTTATAACCACAAGAGACAGCATCGAAAATAAAATAAATACTGAAAAAATTGTTAAAGCTGAAATGAACTATGAATTTGAAAAGAAAGAATTAATTGCAAAAGCAAAACAAGACAAAGCAAGAGCCGTTGCGCTACAAGAGTTAAACAAGCAAAAATTAATACGAAACAGCATTGCAGGATTTTCATTATTGATAGTTATATTATCCATAATAATTGTTCTCAACTACAAAAAAAGAGCCAAAATTAGTAAAGCTCTCGCCCAAAAATCAGAAGAATTATACCAGCAAAAAGCAGTAGAACTGATCAAAAACGAACAAGTAAAATCGATGCGCAATTACATCAAAGGGGAGGAAAACGAAAGAAGTAGGATTGCCTCTGAGTTGCACGATGGCATAGGAGGTTCGCTCTCGGCTATTAAACTAAAATTAAGTAAAATTGCTGAAGAAGATAAAAATGAACAAATAGAAAAAGTTATAAAAAATGTCGATATATTGTATCACGATGTGCGATCCATATCCCACAACTTGATTACTCCACAACTCAAAGATTCTATTTTTATTGAAGTCATCAATAATTTAGTCAACGACATCAAGGAGGCTACCAGCCTTGAAATTACATTAGAATATTTAGAAGAAGATAAAATAAACCAATTATCAGAAGAAATTCAAGTAACCGTTTATAGAATGATCCAAGAATTGCTTAAAAATTCTATCGCTCATTCTAATGGAACAAAAATCGAAATTAACGTAACTAAATTTGAGCATGAGTTAAATTTAGTAATTGAAGATAATGGAGCTGGATTTGACACTTCGAAAAAAAAATTAGGTATCGGATTGCGAAATTTAGAGGCTAGAACAAAAGCATTAGGAGGAAAACTTATTATAGACTCGGTTATTGGTAGAGGATCAGCATTTAATATTACAATACCTTGTTGATTAGTAAAGAAAGAAAAATGAAGAAAATAAACATTGCCATAGTAGATGATCATTCCCTTTTTTTAGAAGGGCTATCTTCAATTTTAAAGGATGTAGACAATTTCAAAATTCTAATCACTGCCTCTAGTGCAAAAGAGTTTTTAAATCAACCCAATTTAGCAACTATTGATGTTTTAATTAGTGATATCAGTATGCCGGAAATGGATGGCATAGCGTTAAGCCAAATTATAAAAAAACAGTTTCCAACTATAAAAATCCTTATTTTATCAATGCACGAAGAAACTCAAATTATTAAAGCATTGATTAAAATGAAGATTGATGGCTATCTTTTTAAAAACGCTGATAAAGAATTGTTAATTAGCGCAATAACAAGTGTTGCTCAAGGAAATCTTTTTTTTAGCGAGGCGATTAAAAATAAACTCATCTTTACAAATGAAGAGGAAGATGAGTCATCTACGAAATCCATTTTACCAAAACTATCATCTCGTGAAAAGGAAATTTTAGAGCTAATTGCAAAAGGATTAACCATCAACCAAATTGCAGATACGCTGTTTATAAGTCACCATACAGTAGTAAGTCACAAACAAAAACTTTTTTATAAGTTTAATGTAGATAAGATAACTAGTCTTGTTAAGAAAGCGCTAGATTTAGAAATCATCAATTAGAATTCTACCATCCCTTTTTTATATGATTTTTTGAAAATCCATCAAAAAGGGGATGCTTTATTTGTTAGTTAAAAATTAATTTTGAGTGTGCTATTTCAACCTCATAATCAATTTGTTTGAAATCAAAAACGCAAAAAATAACTAACAAATAAAAAAATGAAAAAAAAATTACTCTTAGCATTTGGGTTCTTAACCAGCATTACAAGCTTTGCACAATCAACGAACCCTGCGCCTTATTGCGCTGCCGGCTTTAAAAATGTCGCACCCTTTGACCTCCCCGACCGACTTATATCAAATGTTAGTTTCGGTACTCTTGCTAATAATTCAGGTAATACAAGATGGCCAGGAGCGGCTTATGTTTTTTACAATAACCTTGCGATACCAAATATTGTTAAAGGAAATACTACACCATTAACTGTGAATTATAATAATAACGCTACACACAGGGTTCTAGCCTTTATAGATCTCAATAAAGACAATGATTTTAATGATGTTGGTGAAACTGTCATGGATGCAATTTTCCCATTTAACACAGGCACAACTGTCAACGTTACCATTCCCAATACAGTAGCTAACGGACAAACCAGGCTAAGAGTTCTTCTATATGTAGATGACTTATATACAGGGACAAACGGACCAAACGGACCTGTTACGCCATGCACCAATGTCACCATAAATGGCACCCCTGAAGTACTAGCCGTAGGAGAAACCGAGGATTATACGATAAACATTGTTTCAAATCTATCTTTGGACGATTTCAATCAAGACCAGTTTTCAATCTATCCTAACCCTTCACAAAATGTTGTAAATATTGAGTCTAAAAATAACTTAATCATTGAATCTGTTAAAATAGTAGACCTTTCTGGAAAACTTATTATTGAAAAAAATCAAAATACTAACCAAGTTGACATTGAAAATTTATCAAATGGTATGTACATTGTTGAAGTTGCCTCTGAAGGTAGAATTTATAAAAAGAAGCTCATCAAAAATTAGTAAAGTAAATCTATCGTCAATAGATTAAAATGCCCCTTTAACTATGCTGCAACTCAATTTAAAAAAAATGAAAATGGAAAAAAATGTTTCAAATTTAATTTTGAGTGTCACGCTTTTGTTGCTTTCAATCACTCAATTGCAAAGCCAAACAAAAAGAGTGCTGTTTATTGGAAATAGTTATACCTCTGTAAATAATTTACCCCAAACGATTGCCAGTGTAGCTTCATCTGTGGGAGATAATTTAATTTTTGATAGTAATACCCCTGGAGGATATCGATTTATGGATCATGCAACCAATCCCACAACATTACAAAAAATAGGAATTGGCAATTGGGACTATGTGGTTTTACAAGAGCAAAGTCAGTATCCTTCATTTCCAGATTGGCAAGTTGAACAAGATGTTTACCCTTATGCGCAGTCTTTGAATAATGCTATACTGAATGCAAACCAATGTACTGAAACTATATTTTACATGACTTGGGGACGAAAAAATGGAGACGCACAAAACTGTCCAAACTTGCCAGAAGTTTGTACCTATTTGGGAATGGATAATCTGTTAAACGCAAGATATAGAACAATGGCACAAGATAATAATGCTATTTTATCTCCTGTAGGAGCAGTTTGGAGGTATATTAGACAAAACTTCCCAACAATTGAATTGTATCAAGCCGATGAAAGCCATCCATCAGTGGCAGGAACTTACGCAGCTGCATGTGCTTTCTATACCGTAATCTATAGGAAAGATCCAACGCTAATTACTTTTAATTCCACGCTTTCAGCTAGTGTAGCTCAAAATATAAAAAATGCCACTAAATTAGTAGTATACAATAACCTTGCAGAATGGCACGTAGGAACATATGACCCAGTTGCACAATTCAATTTTACTGTATCAGGAGAACAAGTTTATTTTAATAATACTTCATTGATGGCGTCAGCTTACAATTGGGATTTTGGAGACGGCTCTTCTTCTTTTGAAATTAATCCTTCGCATACTTATTCATCTACGGGTATATTTACAGTTAAATTAAAAGCAACCAATTGCGGAATTGAAAATAACTATATTCAAAACATCACCATATCACAACTAAATACTGAAATTCCAGCAAATAATGACGCAAATCTGTTGATTTATCCGAATCCAACAAATGCAACACTTAATATTCAACTAGGAAATGACCTTACTATAAACAGCCTAAAAATCTATGACATTTTTGGAAAACTAATTATTGAAGAATCTCAAAACTTCAATCAAATAAATGTTGAAAATTTCAATACAGGTGTTTATATAATTGAAGTAGTTTCAGATGAAAAAATCTACAAGAATAAGTTTGTTAAAATTTAACTATTTAAACCAATAATTTAATGAGAGCTTTTATTTAATTCTTTAAACCGTCATTTGTTTAAAATTGGATTAAAAAACTATACCATTTGCAAATAAAAACTTCTTTGTAAGTATTGACTTTACTGTGTAGTAAATTATGATACATATACGCTGAAGTACAAAATTAAGGTAAGCTCTTAAAAAAACTCCAAACTTCTTCCGCAAATTCAACATCTCGGTTTTGAACACCTTGTGCAGGAGACGAATTGGAAAATACTGTTTTGCTTGGAGCTTGATGTCCTGCATTATTTAATATGTAATAAACTAATGGATTTGCACCATTATATATTCTTTTTTCTACGTTTCCTGCATCGCTAGTGTTAAGGTCAAATGTTGAAGTTGTTGGTGTGACATTTTGCAAACCGTTTCTTTGTAACCAATAACTTAAAGTCGCTGACTGCGAAATTACTTTTCCACGATTACAATTTCCACCTACATTAGCAACACATCCACCATTTGCTGGCATTGCTGGGTCACTTGTTCCATGTGTTAGCAAAATTGGAATGGGAAGTGTGGAGCCATTTGTGCAAATTCCACTTTCAGGAAACTCAGGTAAATTGCCACTACCCACAGCTATTGCCTTAATTGTTTCTGGAAATTGAAAAGCATAAGAAAAAGTCATTAAAGCTCCATTACTTCCACCTGTCAAATACATTTTTGATGAGTTGATATTCAACTCAGCCATTAGTTTTGCATTTAATTGCTTCAAAAACGTAATATCGTCACCTTGACTGCCTGAAACATCATCACTTCTACAATCATTCCAACCAGGATTTCCCTGAATATCAGATGAACCTTCAGGATAAACTACCAAAAATTTTTCTTGATCTGCCAAGGTTCGAAAAACGGATAACGGATGAGTACCAAGCTCGGAAACGCCCACACCAGCGCCACCTCCTCCATGTAAAACCATCACCACAGCTTTTACCGAAGTCATTCCCGCAGGACGGTATACCAAATACTTACGGCTAACAGAATTGACGGTTATATAATGAGTGGTCAAGCCTTCCGGATAAGGAATTAAAACAGGACTTGTATTATTCGAATGGTCATCATTATTACAACCAAATAAAGAAATTAATACCAATAACAGAAATGATTTGATCATATTTCATAAAATTTAAAATTCTATTGTTTAGATAGCAATTTGAATAAGAAGTTTAATTTTAGTTTCTTCAAATTCACCTTAAATCTTTTCTGCCAAAAAAATAAACGTTCTATCAATGACTTCCAATAAAGGAATTAAAAGCAGATTTCCCTTGAACACTATCAAAGAGAGAACCATGTTCACCTCCAAGAATCTCAACAAACTGTCGGCTTTGACAATCTGTACAATTAAATACCTCTTGTTTGAAAATGGGCCAAGAATACATCTGAATTGGTGAATCATTAAGACCCTGTACAAACAAAATATCCGATTTAAATCCATTAGTAAAATTAAGTAAAGACCGTTCAAAATAAGCATCACTGTTTTCCGAAGTTAAACCATATACATTTTTTAGTCTTGTACATACTGCACTTTGCTGAACTTGCCCATTTTCTTCTAATTGACAACGATAAACCAGATTTAAAGGTCCTGGCGCATTGGCAATTACACCATTGGTTTGGTGCAGGGTATTAAGTCGGGTAACCATATATCCACCCTGAGAATGGCCTGCCAAAAATATTTTGCCTATTGTTATTCCTAATTCTTGGTTAGCGGTATTTTTTAACCACAACAGAGCGGCTTCTGCCTGAAGAATTGAATCACCTAATAGTACATTTTCTTGAGGGTAAGCTACACTAATCAGCATCATATCATTTCGATCCAAAATCCCCTTGAATTTGTCAAGTGTAGTATTGGCCGCAGTCAAAATATCTTGATCACTTGAAACAGTACCGTGAAAAACCATCAAAACATCAACATTTTTCAAATTAGGTTGATCGATAATTACAGTGACAGAAATACCATCATTTTGTATGTTTCTTGTTGTACGTTCTCTAGATATGGATGGAATAATATAATCCTTACTACAAGAGGAACAATTGAATAATAACAAAAAACAAAAACAGAGTAATCGTAACATAAGTATTAATGTTTTTTAATTGCTAAAATTAGTGTCATTAAAAATAGATTTACTCATAAAAAAACTTTATTTCCAAATTTCATGGTGCCAACTTTAAACAGTTATTATTATATAATCAAATGATCACCATAAAACAAAATCAATTCATTAAGTCATTTAATTAAAATCAAAATGCCAATCTTACCAATTCAATTACACTTAAACTCTCTGAAGTATTTCTGTATATAAATAAGCCAAAATTAACGGGAAGCTTAAAACTGATCCTACTGACTTTTTAAAAATAAATGAAATTTATATTGCGAAATGAACTGAAAAATAACTATCATTTTTTTACAAATTTATTTCTAAAAATTTTTCCTTCTTCAGTTTCAGAAACAAGCAAATAACTTCCAGCCTCAAGCTTAGATAAATCAATTGGTTCTCCATAGTGATAATCCGACATCGAAAAAACAACTTTGCCAGACATATCCATAATCTTTAGTAATGTTTTTTGATTATCACTTTGATTACCCACAAATAATAATTGAGTAGTTGGATTCGGATACAACTTTACATGATTTGAACTAAATTCAGGATTACCTAATGAGCAAAAAGACCAATCACCAAAATTAAGTTGGATGAAGGCGGGCAATCCTAAAAACAAGCATATATCTGGACAATAGGATGTACAAGCCCAAAAACCATAAAAACCTGAAGTAGTAGCAGTATAAGTATCGCCATTCTCATTTTGAATTATACAAGGATCTCCTGAAACAGGTGGTAAATCAACAGGAATACATTTATACCAAGTATGTAAACCATAAACTTGATCAAAACCATTTTCTAAAATTACGGATGCTCCATTGCATACATTATAAACTCCATTGCCTTGATATTGAACAGTTCCCTGCTCAAAATTAGCTATCATATAGGGTAACCCAAAAGCATACCCATCAGCTAGAACTGCCTGACTTTCAGCCGAACATGCTCCTTGAACCACCACAACTTTAAAATAATACAATAAATCGTCAGTTCCATTTATGGTTAACGTTTGAGAATTTGCTCCCTGAATCGCAATCCATGGATTTGGATTTGGCGTACCTGGAGGCACAGCCGCCCATTCTTGCTTATACCATTGATAAGAATCATAGAGTTGGGTTGATAAAACCTCTGTATCATCATTATCACAAAAGAGAATAGAATTTTGAGAAAAAACATTCATTCTCGGACTTGATATTGTAGGAACACAAGCCTGAACTTTAGTTAAGAAAACTAATAGCATAATAGTGAATAAAAAAAAATTTTTCATACTTCCTAATTTTTTTAATTAATAATAACGATTTTCATCTCGATTTCCATTTATGATTTTTAGAAAACTTTGATTAAATTTTGGATAATTTGTTTGGTTCCTTAACTAATTTCAAATCGATTTTTTTTCGTATACTAGTTAACGATTGACGTTCAATACCCAAAAAAATAGAAAGATTTGAAATAGAAACTCTTTTAGCTAAATCTGGATAATCATCCATAAACTTTAAATAACGCTGCTCAGCGGTTTCAAAAAGAAAGCTTTCTATTCTCTTTTGCAAAACTTTTAAAACTTCTTCTGCTACTAGTCTACCATAACGTTCCATAATTGGAAACTTTTCATAACCATTTTGTATATGCTGATAAGGTATATTAACAATTATACTAGGCTCTATACATTGAAAATAATATTTACTTGGTTGCTGTGCAATGAAAGCTGAAAAAAGGGCTGCAAACTCATTCTCACGAATAAATTTTATAGAAATTTGATTACCATAATTGTCAATATAATAACCACGCAAAAGTCCCGAATAAACAAAACCAATCTCTTTTTGAATAGTATTCGCACTTATATATATTTGTTTCGCTTTTAGACATGAAATTGTTAAACCACTAACAATGTAATCCAATTCCACATCTGTTACTTGGGGGCAAATCACCTTTATTGATTCTAGATAAGCTTGAAATGCTTCTGTCATTTAAATTTATATTTAAGATAATGATTTTATTTTATAATTAATAATCACACTTTATACCCATTAGATTTAATTAGTCTAAAATTACTATCATTTCAATACTATCTTTTTTGAAATTATTCCATCATCAGTTAATAATTTTATAATATAAGTGCCAGAGCTATAATCTCTTTATTTTTTTTGACTCATCATCCCATAAATTAATAACTTAATACTTTCTTTGTCACAACCAAACCATTTTCTAAAGTGATTTTAAACAACAATACTTGATTGATAAATCCTTTGTTTATTAATATCTGATCGGAACCTTTGGTCGTATGTTCTTGAAGAAGTCTTCCCCCTATATCGAAAATTTTTACAGATTTCATTAATATATTTTTTGAATTTATTATGAATTTATCATCCTGATTAATTACGCCAACTGAATTAGCTGTAAACAAATCAGCATTCAATTGTTGTGTTTGATAAACTATTTCAAAGCGATCAGTAAAACTGCCAGGATTAGATGTAAAAGAATAATTCCCATTACTCAAATTATGTATTGTTGCTGTGGTATTATCTTTCAAATAAATCAACTGTCCATTCGAAAAAACACCATCTGTATGATCGATAGAAATATTATAAGTGCCAGCAGTAGATACCTTGTAACTTAAAGGAATTACATCATTTATGTCAAATGGTAATGCTTTTCCTTGAATTGTATAATCGGTATTATCTAAAATAGAATTTAATAAGTAATCACCTGTATTTATATTTCTTCCATCATAAACATCAACGCCGTTAGTTGCGTTACTAATGTAACCCACTGCCATCTGGCTGAAAACACCAAGGGAATTAGTTAAATTAAGCCAGTACCTATTCGTTTCAATATCATCAGATGTTGTATTGTTAGTCTTAAAGAACTGATTAGCATGATTCGATAATCTTTGACTATTATTAAAGTAAACACTTGTAGCATTACCTAAAGCTTCTACAAAAAAACCTTGACCTGTCCTAATAACTCCATTAGGATCAAAAACTTGTGCTTCACCATTACTTACAAATGTACCACCAGCCCAACTGCAATAAGCATTATTATAAGTATTATTATTAGTCTCTCTCCAAAAATATAATGCACCAGTAATATTTGCGCTATTGTTTTCTACAAATTGACTCATACTAATGGGAGAGGGATAGGGATTTCCTATAAGGTTATACCGTTGACCCTCACCTCCATTGACCATTGAAAAAATAATATCACCATTATTTGGAACTCCTTTAAATTCACCTGTCCAAATAGTAGGTACTGTGGGGTGATCCCATGGAACTCTAATTAAATATCCTTTTCCAAGAGCAAATAGTGTATTATTAGTATCGGTACCATTTATTCCGTTAGGAGCAACTAAAGGAGGTGGATATTGCAGCCCAATCAAATTGAACCCAAGAGAATTAGAATAAATATTTGCATTGGTATTGTAAATATAAAACCGATTAGGTAGTGTTGTTTTTGAAAAAGCATACAACCCCTGTCCTGAAACAGGAGAGGACCATAATGTATAGTCTAAACGTTTTAGCGATGATGAATTTCTTTTAACAATAATGTTCCCCGAATTGGTAAGTGTATTATTCTGCAATAAATTAGCATTATTACTTAAAGTGAAAACACTGCCAGACTCAACAATCAACCTACCATTTAAAACAACATCAAATCCAGAATTAACAGTGACTACTGCATTATTTTTTAATTCGAGTGTACACGCTGAAAAATTTGAATTGATTACGGCTGTACCACCATCAAATAACACAGATTTTTGGGCAGTTGGAGTGCCATTTGACCAAGTAATTCCTCCATCTGTTGTTGAAGTTGAATCAACAGACAAAATGGCATTTCCGGTATAAGTATTTCCTGGACAATTATTTGCATCCGTAACCGACGTAATTGAATAGGTAGTGCTGGAGAAAGGAGCAACAATAATATCTGACCCAGAGGTGTAATTGGTAACCGTGTAGTTATTGGTGCCATCTGAATAAATGAGATGATAGGGTGGTGTACCACCTGTAACAGTTACATAAATTACTGATGAATTTCCTGGACATATAGTTTGCGAACCAGATAAAATGGCAGTTAAGCCTGAATAGACCGTAATTGTACCAGTAGCATTAATATTTCCGCAGCCGCCTGTCAAGTTTATAGTGTAATTGAAGATGCCCGCTTCCGATGGCGTTCCACTAATGGTAAATACATTGCTCGTCCAAGACCCATTAACTCCAGCGGGTAGGCCACTCACAGTTGCTCCTGTAGCACCTATTGTGGCATAAGTGATACTTGTGAGTGATGCATTTGGGCAAAGCACCTGTGCATTGGTACCATTAGCTGATGTGAGTGAGATTGTGTTACTAGAGGTTACGGTAATAGTACCTGTGGCGCTTTCATTTCCACATCCGCCTGTGAGGGGGATTGTGTAGTTAAAAGTTCCCGATTGTGTAGGTGTTCCGCTAATGGTAATTACATCCGATGCCCAGTTGACTGTTACACCAGAGGGCAAACCTGTAGCAGTACCAATGCCCGCGACACCACCAAAAGTTGCATGAGTAATTGGCGTTAGCAAGGTATTAACGCAAAGTGTGGGAGTGGAAGAAGCTGCACCTGCCCCTAAATTACTATAACAAAAAACCGTACTACCCGCATCTCCTTTACCACTCCCACCACCGTATGGCCCAGGTGTCACGTTTATAGTAAAATCAACGGGAGTGAGACCGGTGGCTGATGCCTGCAATACATAACCCACCCCTGGAATGTTTATGGTTAAACTTGTAAAGTTTGCTGTACCATTTAGCGTATTTACCGAGGTTGTTCCCGATAGGGTGCCTCCTGATGGATTGGTAATGATAGAGATAGCTACCGAACTAACCGGTTGTGCAAATATATTGCCATACCCATCTTGCTGTTGTAAGTTAATAGAGAAAGTCGTGCCGGGAAGAACTTCACTCTGCGGCGGAGTTGCAAATACCAGCCTATCGGGTGTGGCAGTATCTCCATCCAGATATAGCTCCGTTGATTGTTGTGCTACATCGCCTTTGCCGCTGCCACCGCTGTATGGCCCTTGTGTCACATTTAATGTAAAATCAGCGGGCGTGAGGCCGGTGGCCGATGCCCGCAATACATAACCCACCCCTGGAATGTTTATGGTTAAACTTGTAAAGTTTGCTGTACCATTTAGCGTATTTACCGAGGTTGTTCCCGATAGGGTGCCTCCTGATGGATTGGTAATGATAGAGATAGCTACCGAACTAACCGGTTGTGCAAATATATTGCCATACCCATCTTGCTGTTGTAAGTTAATAGAGAAAGTCGTGCCGGGAAGAACTGCATTCGGTGGTGGAGTTACCAATACCAGCCTATCGGGAGCGGCAGTTGCTCCACCCAGATATAGCTCCGTTGATTGTTGTGCTACATCGCCTTTGCCGCTGCCTCCGCTGTATGGCCCTTGTGCCACATTTAATGTAAAATCAGCGGGCGTGAGGCCGGTGGCCGATGCACGCAATACATAACCCACCCCTGGAATGTTTATGGTTAAACTTGTAAAGTTTGCTGTACCATTTACCGTATTTACCGAGGTTGTTCCCGATAGGGTGCCTCCTGAAGGATTGGTAATGATAGAGATAGCTACCGAACTAACCGGTTGTGCAAATACGTTACCATAACCATCTTGTTGCTGCAGACTAACTGAAAAAGGTGTATTTGGAATAACTTCATTCTGTGGCGGAGTTGCAAATACCAGCCTATCGGGTGTGGCAGAATCTCCATCCAGATATAGCTCCGTTGATTGTTGTGCTAAATCGCCTTTGCCACTGCCTCCGGTGTATTGCGCTTGCAGAGATTGCAATGCAAAAAAACAGCAAGCACAAAATAATAGCATTCGTAAATTTCCCATAGCACTAAAATGATATAGTATTTGTAATTATAGTATTTATACGATATAGGTAATGCCTATTGCACAGAACGAACACCCCTGAAACCCCAAGGATAGTTTCTTGCCGAATTAGGATTTTGAAACCAATTTCGATCAGATATCACCATAAGTGTTGAAGCACTGCTCCAATCTCCACCTCTACCTGCAGTTCCGGTGGCAGCGGTTACCTCACCACTTGTTAAGCCCGGCCAGTTGGCCGTAGTTGCGTTACCGGCATTGCTTAAAGCACCATCGCCATGTACACCCGTAAAGGCGCGGCCCTCGACAGCAGCAATACCTACAACACTTTCAGCCGCATTGCCGCTCATTTCCATAATGCCGTAATAGGTAGCACCAGACGTTACGCGGTTACTGCTGCCTGTAGCAAATATTCCTACCCGTAGTGGCCCTTGAAGACTTCCAGGAATATTTGATGTAGTACTATAGGCTGCATTACCATTTGTTGTACTGGGTGCATTTGGCAACTCATTGGCAGCACCTGAATTGGTTAAGGGCCCATAATTCGTAGCATGGATTGAAGCATTTCCCCAGGCATATTCCCCGCTTACCGCAGGTAAATTGCCCCTACAGGCTTTTTCAAATTCTAATTCTGTCATAGGCCGTAATCCGGCCCAATCCATGTAGGCGCAGCCATCCATCCAAGTTATATAGTTGCAGGCAATCCATTCCCCATCAGCGGCTTCATTATAGGTGGTATTTCCATTTAAATTGCAGCCATATACAGCAGGTACACGTGTGGTGGCATTGCCCGGAGTTTGTACATCCAAGCCATTTCGGAAAAAGTTGTTAAGTGCACCCGTACCAGCCACTGAATTGGGGGCAACTGCCGTTCTGGTAGCTTGCTGGCTGTAGGTCAATGTATTTAAAAAATCGCGGTATTGGCCTTGGCCAATTTCGTATTTCATGCAATAAAAGGCATTATAGCCATTGGGCCAATTGGCATTGGGGGCGGTTTGCCCGGTGGGATAACCTCCGGCTTGCCCGCCCAAACTGCCGGTGCCGCTTGGTAAGGTGTTAGCTATAGCTGTATTAATGGTAGTGGAGGTAAAAGCGGATGATCCACCCCCGCCCCCTACGTTAAAATTTACCCCACCCGGTACATGCACCATTTCAACGGCAAATACCTGCACACGTACTACCATGTTATCTGTTATGCCATTGGCACCGTAGTTCCAACGCAGTTGGGTATTGGTAAAGGTATTGATGCCGCCTCCAATTGTACTGCGGTACATAAATACACCCAAAACCGGGTTGGTGACAGGGTCAAATGCAGAACCGGGAGTTAGCAGACCGGCATCAATGGTACTGCCGCTTGGGGCTGTGTGCCCTGTATTGTTAAGCCTGGCGTGCTCCCAAATACGTAGGCAAATAATACTTGCATTGCTTAAAGCTGTGGTGGGTGCGGCACTAACCACAAATTGGGTGGCATTGTTAATACTACTAATTACAGTGGTGACTGCAAATGCCCCGGTACCTGCTGTAACACGCACTGGCATGCCCACCCGTAAATTAGCGGTGCTACTTACCGTAATGGTAGTGCCGCTACTGCTAACCCCAGTAAAAGCAGGATCGCTTGCTCCCACCTGAAATTTTACAAATACCCAGGCAGCATCCCAATTAGCTGGTGCAACGCTCAAGCGCCAAGAGTTTTCCCAACTTAAATCAAATTGTACCAGACTAAAGTTAGCAGTATTGTTTGCACCAGCAGAAGTATTTTGGCCGGTTAAAGTGCAATTTGAAACAGTAATATTGTTGGAATAACTTAAAAAATTTCCAAACAAGAAAACAGCAATGAATAAGATTTTATAAAGTAAACATTTTTTCATAAGTTAATAATTTAATTGATTAAAGTAGTATTCTGTATATTTATATGGTGTTATTTGAAATCGATAGGCTGAAAAATCATAATGGGAACTGACTATTTTTAAAACCAATGATTCATTATGTTGCTTTGTGTTGAAATTAGAAAGCTTTAGCGGAAGAAAGTTTGCCATTAGCAGCATTTCTAAGAATTGAATGATTCTTATTGCATGTGTTTTGAAGTACCACGATAAACTAGTTGATCCATGCAAAGTGACTTGTTTACTCAAAGAACTCCAGAAAATGTTACTACTGAAATTATTTTGGGCTGGTGTGGTGAATTTTATTTGTGCTTTGAGAGTCGTTCCGGAACAAAAAAAAGAAGAAAAAAACGAGAATAAAGCCTTAAAATAAATATGTAAACTACTTTTTGTGACAGAAGAATTAGATGACAATTCACTAACCATTTCAGGCACTTTTCCGAGCGAAGAAAAAAAATAAACAGATAAATTTGTATCAATCACTTTCATGCTAAAAAATATTAGTGATTATATTTAAGTCTTGTTAGAAATCAAGAAATAATAAACATCACAAATATTTAACATATTTTTAAAACATATATGACACATATGTGTCATAAAAAATACAAAACCCGTAAGTAGTAAATACAGACCATTTTCTTTTGAAAGATTTGTTATTGCTGTACAAAAGTGTATTTACAATTTAAAATCAGATAGTTAAATTAAACCCTATAGTGGTGAATATTCATACCTCCTTATTAAAGTTGATAAAGAGATAAAGCGATTTGGCGATTTTATGAAATGTCAATAATTGATACTGCTATGATTAGACTGATTAAATTGTACACTCAATTAAACTATCCCTAACATTTTGCATCTGCATAAAAAACAAACCTATTTATAGAATATTCTTACTAACAATAGTGTTAATCTCAGCGAGCTGTAAAAAGAAGCATTATGCTATTGGAACAAACTCAACTATTTCAAATCAAGAAGGTCTAAGTACCAATTTTATTACAGTAAATAGCGTGGTAGGAAAATATTTAATCTATAGGCCAGTTGGTCTAATAAAATCAAATGCACTGATAACAATATTACATGGTGGTGGCGGAGCAGGAGTAGATGTTGCTCAAGTTGGCGCTCATCCACTTTCTGAATTTAGAACCATAGCTGATAGTGCAAAAATACCTCTAGCTTATCCTGAAGGATCTACAGATATTCAAGGTAACCCCGGATGGAATGATTGTAGAAGTGATGACTATGCAGGCAGTCAAGTAGATGACATAGATTTTTTAAAACAGCCAAACACCAAGTTATCTTCTGAATTAAATCTTAACGCTGAAAAGATGTTTCTAACCGGAACCAGCAATGGCGCATTAATGACTTTTTCTTACGCTTTTCAATTTCCGGAAACAATTAAGGCAATAGCTGTTTCAAGCGGAAATTTGCCTCAGTTTCCTGAAAGTGGTATCTGTACGACTGGATCTACCACTCCATTACCAATATTATTAACGCATGGAACAAGTGATCCGGCGATGCCAGCAAATGGTGGATGTGTAACAAATCTTGGCGGAGCTTGCAATAGAGGTACGGTTTTATCCCAAACAAAAACAATAGATCATTGGATTAATAGAAATAATCTTAATAGTGTTATGCCAAGTACTACAAAATGCAATGTTAATCTAGCAGATGCTGGCGATGTTGAAAAAAGGATTTACATAGGAGCAGCGCCAATAGTATATTTTATTTTAAATAATGCAGGGCATGCCGTGCCAGCAAAACAATTTTTAGTGCACCATCCTAGCCAGTGGTATTCAAAATAGAGATATTGAATTTGCAGAAGAACTTTGGAATTTTTTTAAGAGCCTGTAGAAACAAAAAGAAAATGTATAAGTTGGAGCAATACAAACTACACTAATTCTGGTAACGCTTCAGCGATTGTATCTTCTGCAAGATTTTGATTAACCGATCAAATAGACGAACGCCAATTTGATGTTTATCCAAAAGTCCTTGATCAGTCTATTTAACCAAAGTTGTTTTAGAAAGTTTTGGAGCAAATCGCTTACATACTTCTGCAAGAAAAATTAGCTGATCTGGCGATTTCACCAAAGCAGCTTTTAAATATACGCATGTCCAAGTATTTTGATTATTAGACTTGGTTTTTCTTTGTAGGCCAACGATCAAAAGCTCCTCGAAGTGAGGAACTTTTACTATATAATTTTGTCACGATGAATTTCGGTATGAAAAACTAATGTTTTAGTAACCGCAAAACAATCTCTGAATCACAACAAACACAGCTTTAGGGGTTGTATTTTTAGCTATTGCCTATTTTGACCATTGGTTCATTGAGTCCTGCCCGCTTCATTACTGTTGTATAATCATAAGATACTACGGCATATTGATTTTTCAATTACCATTCTAAGCTATTAAGTCGAGCAGCCCACATAAGCCTGCACCAATTATTATGGTCCAGGAAATCCAGTCTTTGAACTTATTGTTTTTATGTTTAAGAAACATAATATGAAGTCCTAGATGCACAATCATAAAAATATTAAACCCTTTTATAAACGCTTCTATGTCTTTGCTGTGTTTCAGTTGCCAAAATACAAAGAAGAATAAAGGGATATGAGCAAAAACAAATATTATGTGTCCTAATTTGTCACTAAGCAATGAAAGTCCTGGGAATATTCGCCACTCTCGGCAACGTATGGCGTCCATTTCGTGTATTGTCAAAAGTGAAAGTCCTAAATAAAAGAAAATATGTTCTGTCATATTATCTTGTCTATAAAATGTTTTTCGGTGTTAGTTTATTCATTAAAATCTATATATTCTGTGTCTTCTTCGTCACTTTCAAAACATAAATTTACTGTTCGACCAATAGCAATTGTACGATGAATTATGCCCGATTTTATGCAATATGTATCGTTTGGAAAAAGGTCTACAAATTCTCCGTTTTCAAATTCAATTCTCAGATTTCCTTCAAGAACTATGAATAGCTCATCTGTCCTATTGTGTCTATGCCAAGGAAAAGTATTGTTTTTGTTAATTGCTATTCTTAAACAATGGTCATTTACTGAAACAACCTTGTCATTGTAATGATGCTCAAGAATATTTTTTTCAAGGTCAACTAGATTAATCTTATCAGTCATATGGTATCTTTCTTAAGGTTGCAGTTAACGGCCAGCGAATTTCAAAAATGCCTACCAAAATCAAATAAATCCAGTTCATATACATTGTGCTTTTTACTACTTCCTTTTAAGTTTGGTCGTACTAAAAACCTTCCATGTTTTTCCCAAATCGTATGAACGTTCTTCTAAAATATCGAATGAATCAGGAGTAATATTTGTCCAGCGATTTCTATTCAGATAATCTGATTTTGAAGAACTAGCAATTCTCACCATCACCACGTCTTTCCCTTCAACTACCCACTTGTATTTGGTGTAATTTCCATTTCTGAACATAAATGTTTCGAACCAAGCTTTTTCTGCAGGGTCATAGTACCCACTTGTTAAGTAAGAACCACTCCTATTATATAACAGAAATTTCTTGTTGAGACTACACCCCTCGGTACTTAATGAAATAATTAGTCTTCCAAATAATTGTTCTTTTCCATCTTCAACAATATATTCTTCCCAATCTCCTAGGAAAGGTCTTAAAATTTCAAATTGTTCTCCAATACACGGAGGGGAGTATTTTATATCCGAATTGTTTTGAACAGTCTCAGATTTAACGATTTTCCCTAATTCTTTAAAGCTTAATCCGTTTATGTTTATTGTTTGATGGGCTTTACTTATAGCTTGCCATTTTTCAGCAATATCAGTATAAGTTCCTGTGGTGAAATATTCAACAGCTACAATAAAATCCCAAGTTAAAGAGTCATTTTTACTGATGTTTTCAATTAACTCGTAATCATTGAATAGTCCTTGCTTTACCGCAATACTATCCATTGCAAACCAATTTTTCTTTAAAAATATTTTGAGATTCTCTTTTTGACCATTAGCAGCTTTTAAATATGTGTATGTCCAAGTATTTTGATTATTCGACTGGGCTTTCACCTTAACAGCTACACTAAAAAACAGGAAGATCAATACTAAACTTACTTTTCTCATAATCATTATTATTATATTGAAAGCCTATTTTTTATAAGCCTCCCCTTAATTAGCTTTTCTTTGCTTCATAAAATTTCGTCAAGAAGTAATTATCTAATGATACCTTACCGGGGCCTGCCAAAAAGATCGTTAACATCACAGCGGCATAGGCAAACGGCATTTCGCCATCTCCAAAAAAATCTCCCTTATCAGCAATGAATCCAGCTACCAACATCGTTACAAAAATTAAGAAGGCTCCAAATCTAGTGAATAGTCCAAACACCAACATAATACCTCCAAATAACTCAGCTCCTGTTCGCAAGTAAGCCATGAATAAGGGTAGCGGAAAATGTAAATCTTTTTCAAGATAGTCAGCAAAACCAACCATGGCTTTTGTATCAAAAAAGCCGTTCCCATGATGGATAAATAAAATTCCCATTATTACTCTCAGCACTAAGATGTAGTTTTGAGTAATTGGTTCTGTTCCGTAAAATAATTTTGTCAATTTCATAGTGATAGTATTAAATTTTGCCTACTTAGTGAATGGGGTTTCGACAAGTCCCAAATTCGTTCATATTTTCAATTAAAAGTCTTTCGATATTGCTACTAACTTATTATTTTTACAATTGCTCATTCTAAAAATCAAACTATTTTAAATAGTTCTGCCTCTAAATGTTGCTGATGGTCAGGTGTGTTTTGTGTTGCCATTTTTTTGATATAAGATAAATTTTGATTGGAGATGGTAAAAATTCGTTCGCTACTGATTACTCGAGGATCGTTTTGTAAAAGCTTCATTTTAAAATGCAAAATATGCTTTCCATGTTCAATTACTAGTTCACCTATCAAAACCTCTACACGACCACTATCTTGTGCGTTTGAAATTTCAAAAACATTTTCTTTTCCTTCAACAGGTTTTATAAAACCACTTTCCCAATGGGACGGTGTGTGATTCGGCTTTAACCAAGTACGTTGTTCGTAATGAATGAGATCATTGGCGCCATCCATTTTAAACGTTAAGATTTCGGTGTATTCAAACGAACTGATGGTAGGAAACTGTCCTTTTCCATTTCCATGCCATTCACCCAAAAGAAAGTGAAGTTTAGTAGTTTTTAAATTATCCATTAGCCAGGTTGTATTAAGGGTACATACAAGCTTGTCCTTGTCCTATGGGCAGTACTGAAGCAGTTACCGCATCACTGATTTTTTTATCATACATTTTTGTAATAGCCCATGCGATTAAATCAACTGCGGCCAAACAACCGGCTGCTGTTCCAATAGATTCATGAGTTACTAAATGAGTATCTTCAATAACCTCAACTTCGTAATTTCTTAATGCTTCAAATGCTGTTGGATAAGTTGTTGCAGAGTGTCCTTTTAAGTGACCAAGTGCTGCTATAATCAGAGCCCCAGAACACATAGAAGCAATGATTTGTTTTTCAGGATTCAATTGAAAACGCCCAAGATACGTCTTATCTTTGATAACATCTCTTGTTCCTGGTCCACTCGCAAAAAATACAAAATCCGCTTCATTGGCTTCTTCTATAAAGCCATGTGTTTTTAAATCGATTCCGTTAACGGATACATGTGAATAAGTGGTACCTAGTAGTTTCACTTGAAATTCCTTATCTATTAATTTAACGCGATTAAGTAAGTCCCAAGGCAAAAAGACATCTATATCGGTAAATTGATCAAATGTAATGATCACTGCTTTCTTCATAATCTGATTTTAATTTTTTTTTATTTCTAATAAGTTTACATACTCAATGAATTCTTAAAAACGGTAATTATTGTAAAAGTCTCTCAAGTATTTTATAAACTTCATACGGTTTTTCTAGGGGGCTAATATGTCCACCACTTACTTTCAATTTAGTACTAACCCCGCCATTTTGCTAAACCGCTATTGTATGCTGTTTTTATTGAAGTCCCTTAAAAAAACTCCAAACTTCTTCCGCAAATTCAACATCTCGGTTTTGAACACCTTGTGCAGGAGACGAATTGGAAAATACTGTTTTGCTTGGAGCTTGATGTCCTGCATTATTTAATATGTAATAAACTAATGGATTTGCACCATTATATATTCTTTTTTCTACGTTTCCTGCATCGCTAGTGTTAAGGTCAAATGTTGAAGTTGTTGGTGTGACATTTTGCAAACCGTTTCTTTGTAGCCAATAACTTACGGTCGCTAGCTGTGAAATTACTTTTCCACGATTACAATTTCCACCTACATTAGCAACACATCCACCATTTGCTGGCATTGCTGGGTCACTTGTTCCATGTGTTAGCAAAATTGGAATGGGAAGTGTGGAGCCATTTGTGCAAATTCCACTTTCAGGAAACTCAGGTAAATTGCCACTACTCACAGCTATTGCCTTAATTGTTTCTGGAAATTGAAAAGCATAAGAAAAAGTCATTAAAGCTCCATTACTTCCACCTGTCAAATACATTTTTGATGAGTTGATATTCAACTCAGCCATTAGTTTTGCATTTAATTGCTTCAAAAACGTAATATCGTCACCTTGACTGCCTGAAATATCATCACTTCTACAATCATTCCAACCAGGATTTCCTAGGTTATCAGGCGAACCTTCAGGATATACTACTAAGAATTTATCGATGTCTGCAAGTGTTCTGAAAACAGAAAGCGGATGCTCGCCAAGGTTTGAAACTCCTAATCCTGTACCACCACCACCGTGTAAAACTGTTACAACAGCATTTACAGAAGTCATTCCTGTTGGTCTATAAACTAAATATTTTCTGGTAATGTTGTTAATTGTTATATAATTTGTTGTCAAACCTTCTTGGTAAGGAATAACATTAGGATTTTGATTGTCGTTATCCTTGCTACAACCAAGGGTAAAAATTACGACAAATAATAAAAATGTTCTTTTCATATTTTTTTATTTTGATAGTTATACTTTGTTAGATATTATTTTCATTGTTAGGTTTAATCATGGTACATTTTTGTGAAATAGCACACAACGTGAGTATTTGCTTTCTAGAGGGGCTTTCGAAGCCGCTTTCTCTTCCCGACACCGAACGGAATAAAGAAAGGAAAAACGTTGGATTACAAGTCAACCCCGCTTGACACAAATACAGT
>NZ_JACTAC010000048.1 GCF_014486675.1 Flavobacterium macrobrachii | reverse complement strand
AGCTTATTTGTTTTTAACTTTTATACATAAGCCTACATCTTAAAAATCAACTTACATTTATCAGTGTAATATAGTGTATTTTGATGTAATATTAAAAAAATTAAAATAAGTCTAAGAGTTATTTGCATATGTTGTTTTGTGTAATTTATGTAAGATATGTAATTATCAATACAACATTTTTTTTACTGTTATAATTATAAAAAAGTCATAAAAAAACCTCTCGATTTTGAGAGGTCAAATTTTTTGAAAATTCATTTTAAAAATCAAAATTTGCATTTTGCACTACTTCATCACATTTTACATTTCTATGAGTGTATTTTTCTGTGGTTGCAAGTTCACTATGTCTTGCTTGATTTCTAACTTTTATAGATGGAACGCCCGAATTTAATAAATCAGTAATTCCTGTATCCTTTAATGAGTAAAATTGAAAAACTTTTGATATTTTTAAGAGTTTGCGAAATTTTTCCCAAGTATCAGAAACTTTCTTAGGGTTTAGTTGGTTTTTACCTGATTTAAAATCATTTGTGGAAAACAAAAAATCATCCAAATTAGAAAAATTAATATGCTTACTAATAATTGGTAAAAATGATTTTGGTATTGTTATGGTTTCGGTATTTTTATTTTTTGAAATTTCACTAGGAATAGTTATTGTTGAATTTAATATGTCAACATGTCTCACTAATAATTTCGATAATTCTGTGCGTCGAATAAAACAAAAGTAAGTAGTCATACAAAGTGCATAATAGTGAAAATTTAAATCTTCAATGCTTTTTATTTTTGATTTTACGTCTGTATCTAATAGCTGTCTTATTTTTTGACCTTCTTTTTTCTTTGCTATTCCTATTGCAAAATTTTCACTCAAAAAGCCATAAGTCACACAAAAATTTAAAAATCCTTTTATGAAATTCAAATGATTGTTGTAGGTTCTATGCGTGTTATTTCTATCATACAAAATGAAATCCAAATAGTTCACAATAAAAACTCGGTTCAGTTCAAAAATAAAATTCAATTTTTGCTTTTTTCTTTTAGCAAAAAGTTCAATCATTGAAAAATTTGATTTATAAGTTCGTTCAGTATCCTGACGCTTTAAGCCTTTTTTAATATCTAAATTTATTAGTTCAAGGAATTTTTCTTTACAATGATCATAAGTCTTAAAATCTGTTGCAAAAGTATCTGTACTGAAAGGCGACCATCCTTCTGCTAATTTTTTATTGATTTCATCTCTTATTTTTTTACCATGTTTAATTCTTTCAGTTTCTGACTTCATTGAAGGTACTACAACTCTAAATCTTTGCATTTCTTTTGTGAAAGGATTTTTTGCATAGTAAACTACTAGCCATTGAGTTTTTATTCTAAGTTCGGCAGCTTTATAGTTTACAAATGATGATGATATTAATCCTTTGATTTTTGTTTTTTTTGTTGGCATTTTTTTGCATTTTATGGATTTAACTCTTTCTTTTTTATTGCCCATTGACCTCCAGCTGAATTTCTAGAGTATGTATATCCTAATGCTCTAAGTGCTTTACCCACTCCAACAGGAGTTAATCGTACTTGTGTAGCAAAACCATTCAAATAACTTTGTATTTCAGTAGCGGAAACAAGTTCTACTTCTTCAATTTTTCTTGGGATTTCCAAATATTTGTGAATTAAATCTATTTCAGGAGTTTGAACCTGAAATTTAGAGTTTCTTTCCTCGTTTAATTTTATATCATTCGTAGTTAATTTTTCTTGAAAATTTACATCTTTTGATAAACTATAGGCTTGCATCCATAGATTATCAATATTAAAATTTTCCTTATAACTGAAATCTATTTTATCAGCTACAAAACATAACCAGCGTACAGAACCAGTTTCATCATAAAGGAATGTTGTTTGATTTGTAGAACCAATAAAGTTTCCAACACGCCTTACTACTGTGTCTTTTTTATCGTAAGGAAACCGAACTTTGATTTTGTCTGCACTAAAAAGTGATTTCAAAGTATTTATTTCTTGTTTGCTTAAAGCCGCTAATTCGTCTAAATTAACTATAAAGTTTTGGGTTAATACAATTTTTGCATCTTTTTCGTCTTTTGGTAAATTATCTACCAAATAATTTGATAAAACAGTTGGACATAAATTTCTTATCCATGTAGTTTTTCCAATATTTTGTCCTTTACCATCATCAGATAAAACAAAAGCATTTTTGTTGAAATAATTATCATCTGTTGCGCATTTTACAGACCTAACACACCATTTTTTAAAGTGATAATCAAATTGATACCTATCTTCTCCAGTAGCAAGTGTTATGTAATTTGCATATTGCAAAATATAGTCTGTTTTTCCATCCCAAATAGGTAAGTTTTCAAAGTAATCAATAAGAGGGTTGAATTTCGGAACAAAATCACTTTTTAAAATTTTTTCTAATGTTGATGCTGGAACTTTTATGCTCTTTTTTTGCATTTCAATCCAAAGTGAATTTTCATTACATGGAGACCAATCATTTTTTCCTTTTTTGCTATATTCTATCTCGTTAGCAATTATATTGTGTCTAATGTCATAATGTTGAGCAAGATAATCTTCTGTAATGTGAATTATAGTTGTTACATGTGTTTCAGGCTTTAATATTGGAGCTTTTTCCTTTATTGCTATATCAATTAATTTTTGGAAATCTTCTCTTGAATATTCTTGAAAGTAATCGGCTATGTCATAACCTTTGATGTTTGCATTATTTGGTAGATGAATTGCAATTATTGAGGGAAATTTTTCTATTAATGAATTCATCCCTTTTGCTCCAGCTTCATCATTATCATAACAAACAAATAAATTATCACAAAGGTTTTGCAAAATATCAATTTGTTCAGTTTTTGGAATACTTGACTCACTGCCAAAGGTTACCGCATTAAAGTCTTTTGAATTTGCTACAATAGTGTCTTTTTCTCCAGCACAAATAATTATACTTTCTTTTTTTTCTGTGCCTAGTTGTTTTAATCCATAAATTCCACTTTTAAAAGCTGGTAGTACATTTTTTTTTATATTTAAAGCTGGTTGAGAAGGAATGTAAAGCTTATTTTCGTCATTTAGTTTAAATACAAAAGCTACACTTTCTTTTTTTGTGTAAATAGGTTTTTTACCACTCCAACAATAACTAGAAATAGAGCGTAATTCGTATTTGTTTAAATTTGTTTCATCAACTCCTAAATTATTCCAGTACTCTAAATCTAATGTTGTAAACTCTCGGGTTTCAACCGATAAAGTGGATGGTGTTTTAGAGATTGCATAATTGGTGTTTGATGATTGCAAAATTTCTTTTTCAACTGTATTGTTATGGTTAATAGGGTAATTTGTTTTAAATAGTTGATTATTGCTGTCTTGCAAATTAATATTCATACATTTTGCAATCTCATTTGCAACCTCTAAAAAGTTAGTTTTGCAATCTAAATTTTTGAGTTCTGCAACGAATTGAAAAACATCTCCATTTTTACCAGTACTATGACATTTGAATTTAATTGTGGAATTATCTTCGTATAAGTTGAAAGAAGGTTTTTTGTCTTCAGAGAAAGGACTTGAAATGTTTTTTTTAGGGAAGCTATTTAGTCCGAGAAATCTAGTATAAATTGCTTCTTGTGTTGTGTGAGATAATATTATATCTTTGATGTTCAAATTAGAATTCATATCTATATATTTTTGAAAAAACCATTACAGTGGGATGTAATGGTTTTTCTATTTTTAATTTTTACTAAACGGAGGTGATTTTATTTTTCCATATACTGGTAAATACACTCGCTCCCATACATGCCCTATTTTAAATTTAGGAACATAATAACGAAGTATTTCTTCAAACATTTCAATTCTTTCCCTATTTACTTCAGCAGAAAGGAGTAAAGCGTTTATTTGCTTTTCTTGTAATTTAATTAACTCCTGTGCTAGTGCTAATTCTTTTTGCATCACTTTATTTTCTTGTTGCATCTCGAAAATGTTTATATGCGAAGCTACCCTTAGGGTTGCAACAATGTTCTAGGAACAGAGTACAAACCTTTCGTGAATGTTACCCATAGGTAGCTTCTTATCGTTAAAATTTTGTTCGGAGGAAATTCTCCTAAAACATTGTTGCATTACAAATATATCAAATATTATACCTAAAAAATTATTTTTTCTTCTTTTTATCTTTTTCATTTTCGCGACTATTGAAAATTGTAATTGCAATTACTCCAGCAAAAAAAAGACCTATCCAAATTAGGTTATCATCTGATTTTTTTACAACTGGTTGGGGAGTTGATTCAAAATCATTTATAATCAGTGGTATGGTATTGTTTGTTGTTGAATTAGATTTATAATTTAAACAGTCTGTAGATAAAATTGAAATATTTTCTATTAATGGATAATAACTATTAATTGTTGAAGCATCAAGTTTTGCAATAGTCTGAAAAGGAGTTAAATTTTGATTTTCAAATGAAGTCTCAATGACTTCATATAATGGTTCCAAAATTTTATCTACTAGTTCATTTCTCAGATTTATAGCATTTGATGATAAACCAGTTAATTCATTATTGGTGAAGTAACTTTTCACAACACACATGATTTTTAAAATTTCATTAACCTCTTCAAGTTGTTGAGATAAATTATTTTTTTTAAATGCATCAGACAATTTCATTGTTAAATTTCTGTAGAATGGCTGTAGTTTGTTTAGTTGCCAATTGTCTAATATTATAGATTCGCTATATGTTGGTTCATATTCTCCAGCTGTTCTAAAAAAAGCTTCATCAACAGCGTTGACTATGCTTATTACAACGCGAATATTTCCCGCAAATCTTGGTCCAACAATTGGAATGTCTTCAATGAAATTTGCAATTTTAGTTAACTGTCTACAAATCCAGCCACACCTTCCGCCGTTTAGTGATTTTGTTATTTGAAACGAAGCGTTTTTTGAATTGATAATTTTTTCAGGATACATATTATTGATTTTTAAAGTTATTTCTTTTTTGTAATGCTTCTAATACTTCATTTTTTTTGTAAAAAACTTTGTTACCAATACGATAAGCTGGTATTATATCCTTATTTGTCCAATCCCACAAAGTAACAAGGGAAATAGATAGCATTTTAGAGGTTTCTTGTCTAGAAAGTAATTTTGCATCATCTGAATTTTGCATTTCTTTTGCAAAAGACATAAGACAATCTTTTACACTTTTAAGTATATCATTTTTGAAGTCAACAGCATTTGTGTTTTCTATCTGAAGTATTTGTTTTGACATAACTATAAATATTAATTATTGTTAGGCAAGATTAGTTTATACTAAAAAATAGGGAACAGAGTTTGCAGGAGTTTGCAGAATAATGACGAACTACGGTAGGATAGGAAAAAAAATTAACATTTTTCAGCTATTATTTCGCTGTATTTTCTTTAGTTTAGTTCTAATATCTTCGGGTAAATAATAATCATCAGGAAATCCGTAGTCTCGGATAAAAAACAGTAAGATTTCATTAGGAATGTTTTTAGAAAGTTTATTTTTCCCCAACATAATTTCATAGTAGTTTACGGTATATAAAACCATTCTACGAGACATTGGTTTATACATTTCAACTAGAAGTTTTTTTGTTACTTTTTTAGGAAATTCTTTTTTGATATCCATACCCATTTTTTAATGAACTTCCCAAAGATTTTTTAATCTTTCAGCATGTTCATGCTTGGTAGTTTTTATATAACTTTCAAAAACCTTTTCAGAACGATGTCCTGTAATTGCCATTATAGTTCTATTAGGAATTCTTCCGTATAAATTGGTTGCAAATGAACGCCTGCAAGTATGAGAACTGATAAGTTCATATTTTGGATAAATCCCGATTTGTTTTCTATGAATTACTTCTTCAGGGGATTCTTCTGTTTTTTCTTTTATAACCACTCTTACCGTTTTTGCACCTTCAATCATTTCATCAATTCCTACTTTCTCACAAACTTCCTTAACGTGTTTATTAAACTTTTGTTCCGAAATAGAGTAAGGTAAGTTGCCGTTTCGTTTTAAAAGAATTTTTTGAACCTGATTGTGTATTGGAATTTTCACAAATTCTCCAGTTTTGGACGTTTCAATCTCAAAAAAGCCATCCTTAATATTTGTACGCTTTAATTTTAAAAAGTCTGAAATTCTTAATCCTGTTCGCAATCCTATAATAAATAAATCCCGAACATTGTCTAATCGTTCAAAACTGCTAAAATCGTAATTGTAAATCGTACATATTTCATTTTCATTTAGGTAAGTATCGTAAGTTTTATTTCCTGTAATTGTAAATTCAGAATGCTTGTATTGTGGATTGATAGGTAACCCCTCTATTTCGATTATTTTGCAAAACATTTTTATTCTTGCAAAGTAACTTCCTATGCTATTGTTGTTTAAATTTTCAATTTCTCGGCAATACAATATAAAATTTCTACAAAAGGATAAATCAATGTTTTCAAAACGTATTTTAGTTTTTGTATAATCTTCAAATTTTTGCAATCGAAGTAGCACTATCTTATAGTTTTGAATTGTCTTTTCTGTGATAGGTTTTCCTTTGTATAATCTTTTAGGACTTTCTTCAGTAAATTTTTTAACCCAATCGACAAAATATACTTTATGAAGCTTACTACTTGAAGTTTTGCCGAAAAAAGAAGAGACAACATTTTTAAGCCAATCCTTTGATATATTTTCTTTGTTAAGCATGTCACTCATCCAAGTATCGAGAATAAGGCTTTCTAACTCTTTAAGTTTTGAATTTATCAAATCCTTATTTTGTGTGGTTGCTTTTAATCTTAATTGTTGCTTTGTATTATTCCAATCTTCACGTTTTATCCAAATATTTGTAGTACAAGTAAAATCGTTTATTTGTGTAGGCTTAAATCTGCAAATTATATTTGTAGGGTTGTTTTTTCCTTTTATGATAAAATTTACTTTCATAAGGTTTTTGCCTATTACAAAACAAATTTAAAAACAATCCCCTAATTATTCCCTAAAAGTATTGATTTATTTTAATTCAAGTTAATTATAGTTAATTAATAAAAATAAATAGCACACTAGTAAACAGAAAGTTAAGTTAAATTAGTTTAAAAGAAATTTAATTGTTTTATTCCCACTCCGGGTACAAAAACCTCTCATTTTTTGGGAGGTTTTTTTTGTTTAAAATCCTAAAATCAATTTGGCTATCGAAAAGTAAATCAAAATTCCACAAATATCATTACTAGTGGTGATAAACGGACCAGTTGCTAAAGCAGGATCAATTCCAAATTTGTTTAAAAGCAACGGAATAGAAGTACCAATCAATGATGCAATTATAATCACCGAAACTAAAGCAATGGTAACTATTACTCCAATATTGGTTTCAACGCCTAAAAGAAAATGGCTTCCTAAAAACAGTATACTTGCTAAAATAATACCATTTAATAAACTCAAAGAAATTTCCTTTAATAATCGATTAACGATTGAACCACTGATGGAATGATTAGCCAAACCTTGAACAATAATTGCCGACGATTGAACGCCAACATTTCCTGCCATAGCGGCAATTAACGGAGTGAAGAAAAATAATTTGTAATGTTCCTTCATTGCTCCTTCAAATAAACCAAGCATTTCTACCGAAATAAATCCACCTAATAACGCCAAAACCAACCAAGGCAAACGTGCTTTGGTCAATTCAAGAATGCTATCATCAGCTTCAACGTCTTGTGAGATACCGGCAGCTAACTGATAATCTTTGTCAGCTTCGTCCTTAATTACGTCAACGATATCATCAATGGTAATTCGACCAACCAATCGTCCCATTTCATCAACAACCGGAATGGCTTCAAGGTCATATTTTTGCATAATTCGAGCCACTTCAACATTGGTATCACTTACTCGAACAGAATCTACTTTTTTAATATAAACCTCACTGATAGGCGTTTTGGTAGAAGTGGTTAATAAATCTTTAAGCGATAATCGTCCTTTCAATCGGTTTTCATCATCAACAACATAAATGGAATGAACTCTAGTAACATTTTCGGCCTGAATACGCATTTCTTTTACGCAAGTTAAAACGTTCCAGTTTTCATTGACTTTTACCAACTCTTTTCCCATCAAACCACCAGCAGAGTCTTCGTCGTAGCGTAATAAATCGACAATGTCTTTGGCGTGTTCAACGTCCTCAAGTTCGGAGATTACTTCTTCTTTCTTACTTTGAGGAAGTTCTGCAATAATATCGGCAGCATCATCGGTATCTAATTCGTCAAGCTCTTCAGCAATCTCTTTGGCAGAAAGTCCACGAAGTAGTTTTTCTCTAACATCGTCTTCTAGTTCGGTCAGAATTTCGGCAGTAATTTCACTATCTAGAATTTTGAAGATATAAATTGCTTCTTCTGATTCCAGTTCGTCAAAAATCTCTGCAATATCAGCATGGTGTAAGTCATTCAATAGAATCTCGAGCTGACTATCATTTTTAGCATGAATCAGTTGCTCGATTTGTTCTAAGAGTTCTTTGCTGATTTTAAACTGCATTGGCGGCTATTTTTTGAGTGAGTTCAATAAATTGTTCTACCGAAAGTTGTTCCGGACGCAGGTCAAAGATAGTGTCTTCTTTTAAATTATCCGATAAAGCAAACGATTTTAAACTATTTCTTAATGTCTTTCTTCTTTGTTGAAAAGCCGTTTTTACCACTGTAAAAAATAATTTTTCGTCACACGGTAGTGAGTAATTTTCTTTTCTAATCATTCGCATTACGCCCGATTTTACTTTTGGCGGCGGATTAAATACTTCGGGTTCAACTGTGAATAAATACTCAACATCATAAAAAGCTTGTGCTAAAACCGATAGAATTCCATAAACTTTGCTTCCTTTTTTAGAACAAATTCTTTCGGCTACTTCTTTTTGAAACATACCCGAAAATTCAGGCACTTGATTTCGCATTTCAAGACATTTGAATACAATTTGAGAAGAAATATTATAAGGGAAATTGCCAATAATAGCAAAAGGTTTTCCTTCAAAAACTTCGTTGATATTGTATTTCAAAAAGTCTTTGGAAATAACTTTCCCATGCAATTTTGGGTAGTGTGCATTCAAATATTCCACCGATTCGGTATCGATTTCAATCACATAGGTTTCGATGTCTTTTTCTAAAAGATATTTGGTCAAAACACCCATTCCTGGACCAATTTCCAAAACAGTTTCATAGCCGTTCAACGTTAATGTTTCGGCAATTTGTTTGGCTATATTTTCATCGGTTAAAAAATGTTGCCCGAGGTGTTTTTTTGCTTTTACTTGATTCATTTAGATTTTTAGATTTTAGATTTTTGGATTTTTTATATTTTGCAATTTAGATTTCTATGAATCTAATTAGTCTAATAATCCAACAATCTATTAATGTTCACTAATCAACTCCAATTCTGTTCTAAACGCCAGCATTTTTTCACCAAATAAACGATAACCTTCATCCCGAAGTCGTGGTGCATCTTCGTCATAATATTTTTGCAGCGTTTCTTTACTGTCGGTTGTGTATTGAATGGAATAAGTCGTTCCGCCCATTTCTTCTTCGACTAAAACTTTTACCATTCTTGCGGATGAAAATTTTCCTGTGGCTAAAACATCGTTAATGTGTTTTTCTTGCATCCATTGCATCCATTGGTCGTGAACGCTTTCGTGTATATTGATGGTTACGTTGTATAAAATCATGAGAAATTTGATTGTTTTTTGTACTTTTTAAACTGCCAACTGTTACTGCTAACTGACACACTAAAGATTATTATCTCCACGAAGTTGACGGTACTTTTTCCTCGCTTCAACCGAGTAAATACTGTCTTCGTGGTTCAGAATTACCTTTTCATATAGCGGTTTGGCTTTTTCGTTGTCTTTTAAATGATCCGCATAGATTTCGGCAGAGAAAAAGAGCGCTTCATCAATATAAATTCCTTCTTTGTGGTTGGCAATTATAGCTTGATAACTTTCTAAAGCTTTTGCAAAATCGCCTAGTTTTTCATAAATCTTTCCAATTCTTAAAAGTGTTACAGCTTCAATTTCTTCGCCTTTGTGTTCTTTTAGAATTTGCTGAAATTGAGCTAACGATTCTTGTTTTTTATTTTGATACAACAAGAAATCAGCACGAGCAAATTTCTTCAAAGCCGTTTGTGTTGAATCTTCAACGGTATTATCACTAATTAGTAGAAATAAATCCAAAGCATCGTTGGCAATCAATTGGGTTGATGCTGATTTTAGTACTTTTAATTGATGATTTGCCCATTCAAAATCGGCTTTGTAATAGCTGGTTTTTGCTGTTTTTAAACTTGCTTCTTGACCGAGAACATCGCCGCTCATATCGTTTTCAACCTGAGAATAATAAATCAACGCCTGATTGAATTTTTCTTCATATAAAAGAATGTCGGCCAATTCCATTTTAACTTCGGCAGTTTGATTTCGGCTTAAATTCATTTCCATTGCATTTTTCAAAATGGTTTTGGCTTGCTCTGGTTTTTTTAGTTGAAAAGCCGAAAAATTAGCTTGTAATCGAAGTAACGGCAACGTATATGGACTAACCCCAAATTCGGTAATGAGTTTGTCTAATTCTTGTGATATAGCAACATAATCTTTGTCCTGACTGTTTTCAATTTTCATTTCCATCAAATAGGAATTGGCTTGAATAATCAAATCGATGTCGTTAGTGTTTTGCAATACAAAAGTCAAGATTTCTGTTGCAGCTTCTTGGTCGTTATCTTCAATTGCCATTTGCCCTAAATTGACAATATTTGAAAACGATTCAGGTTCACGTTTGTAAATGGCTTTTTGCTGAATAAATGCTTTTCCGTATTCTTTTTGTTGAATAAAAAACCAACTTAAAAAATCATTCCAAAAAATATCTTGGGTTTTTTGTGCACGAAGCAACAGCGATTTTCTAAGATTATCGTTAAAAGTTTCATCGGCATCTTCGTTCATAAATCGCGATAATTGACTTTGAATTAGCGGAAGATTTTGCGGATTTTGATAGGCTTCAATCAAATAGGTTTCAATCATCAAATCGGTTTTGCCTTGCTGACCATAAATGACAGCTATTTGAGAATTAAAAGTCAGCCGTGGTTCAATTTCAGTGGCAGTTTTATAGGCTAACAATGCATAATCCAACAATGATTTTCGTTCAAAAGTATAGCCAATTCCATAAGCTTCGTTGACATTTTTGGATATTTTATCAATAGCTTGTTCGTAAATTTTTTTGGCTTTTGATTCGTCTTTTTGCAGTTGATAGTTGTAACCTAATTCGATTAAAAGATTACTTTGTTTGAATTTTTCTAATCGCGCTTGCAGTGCTTTTTCGGCTTTATCAAATTGTTGTAACTGTTGATAACAATCTACTGTTCGTTGAAAAAACAAAGAATTTCCGGGGTTGTTTTTTAACAGTTCTTCATAGCTTACTACTGCTTTTTCAAATTCGCCACGGTCGTAATAATTTTGCGCCAATTGTTCGTTTTGAGCATTTACCCAAAGCGAAAGAAAAAGAAAAACAAAAGCGATGATTTTTTTCATGAATTTCTGTTAAAAGAACAATGTACTAAAGTAACACTTTTTGTGCCAGATTAGTACATCGTTTACTAAAGATTAACTTTTTTAGTTAATGATATCGAAACCAGTGTATTTGCGCAATACTTCTGGAACCACAATTCCTTCTGGAGTTTGATAATTTTCTAATATTCCGGCTAAAACTCTTGGCAAAGCCAATGAACTTCCGTTTAACGTATGTGCTAATTGTGTTTTGCCATCTTTTCCTTTGAAACGCAATTTTAAACGATTGGCTTGGAAAGTCTCAAAATTAGAAACCGATGAAATTTCCAACCAACGATCTTGTGCGGTTGAAAACACTTCGAAATCATAAGTCAATGCCGAAGCAAAACTCATATCGCCGCCACAAAGACGTAAAATTCTATAAGGTAATTTTAATTCGTCCAAAATAGTTTTTACGTGGTCAACCATTCCGTCCAATGCTTGATAGGAATTATCAGGATGTTCAACACGAACGATTTCTACTTTGTCAAATTGATGCAAACGGTTCAATCCACGAACGTGCGCACCATAACTTCCAGCTTCTCTACGGAAACATGGCGTATAACCTGTACAAAGAATTGGTAATTCGTTTTCTTGCAAAATTACATCACGAAATAAATTAGTCACCGGAACTTCGGCAGTTGGAATTAAATATAAATCGTCGATGCCTACATGATACATTTGTCCTTCTTTATCTGGCAATTGTCCTGTTCCATATCCAGAAGCTTCGTTTACCAAATGTGGCACTTGCACTTCTTGATAACCGGCTTCGGTGTTTTTGTCTAAGAAATAAGAAATCAAAGCGCGTTGTAATTTGGCACCTTTTCCTTTATAAACTGGAAATCCTGCGCCAGTAATTTTTACCCCTAATTCAAAATCGATGATGTCGTATTTTTTCACCAATTCCCAATGAGGTTGCGCACCTTCATGCAAAATAGGGATTTCTCCAGCTTGAAACACATTTAAGTTTTCTTCAGGAGTTTTTCCTTCGGGAACAATTTCAGCAGGAAGATTAGGCAACAAATACATTTTCTGCGTAAGTTCGGTAGCAAAACCATCTAATTTCTCCGAAAGTTCTTTGCTCGTTTCCTTTAACTGCGCTGTTTTTTGTTTTAATATTTCAGCTTTAGCTTTTTCACCATTTTTCATCATCTCGCCAATAGATGATGAAAGTTTGTTAGCTTCTGCTAGTGTATTATCAAGCGCAACTTGCGTGCTTCTTCTGTTTTCGTCTAATTGAATTACTTCTTCTACAATTTGTTTGGCATCCATATGTTTTTTTGCCAAAGCAGTAATCACTTGCTCTTTATTTTCTCTGATATAACCTATTTGTAACATGGCTTTTCTTTATAAGTCCGCAAATTTAGTGAAATGTTTGTAATAAACTTTAGATATTTTTAAACTTATAAAGGCAAGTAAAGATTTAGCTTCCAAAGGTATAAATCGGTTTTACCATTTGTTTATCTTTAAAATTATATCGGAATTAGTATATTCGCAAAAAAAATAGGATAAACACAATGAAAAAGATATATTTTGTTTTGTTTCTTTTCAATATATCAATGCTTTTCGCTCAAGAAGATATTTTGGAAATCGAAAAAATTGCTGAGTCCGAAATGAAATCGGCATCGAGAATGATGGAGTTTCAAGCTAATCCTAATACGGCAAACTATGACGTTACTTATCATAAACTAGAATTTACAGTTAATCCAGCAGTTTATTTTATCACAGGAAAAGTAACGACTACTTTCAAAGCATTGAGTAATATGTCAACCGTAACGTTTGATTTAACCAATGAATTAACGGTTAGTTCAGTGAAAAGTGGTGTTACAAATTTAGCTTTTGTGCAAAATTCAAATAACGAATTGGTGATTACATTGCCGTCAGCGGTAACAACGGGAAATTTTGCTACGGTTGAAATTAATTATTCAGGACAACCAGCCCAAGGCGAAGATGCTTTTTCTCAAAGTACACACAGCGGAACACCGATTATTTGGACATTATCACAACCTTTTGGCGCAAGAGATTGGTGGCCTTGCAAACAGGATTTGAATGATAAAATTGAAACTATAGATATTTACATCACAGCACCTTCGCAATATGTTAGTGTGTCTAATGGTGCTGAAATAAGTGCTATTACTTCGGGTTCCAATAAAACGACACATTTTAAACACCAATATCCAATTCCAGCCTACTTAGTAGCGATTGCGGTTACCAATTATCAAATTTTTACCCAAACAGCTGGAACTGCACCCAATACTTTTCCTATTATAAATTATATTTATCCTGAAAATTATACGTCTGCGGTAAATTCATTGGCTCAAACCTTGCCAATCATGGATTTCTTTGAATCTACTTTTGAAACCTATCCGTTCAGCAATGAAAAATACGGTCATGCCCAATGTGGATTTAACGGCGGAATGGAACATACGACCGTTTCATTCATGGGGAATTTCAGTCGAGGATTGATTGCTCATGAATTGGCGCACCAATGGTTTGGTGATAAAATTACTTGTGGCACATGGAAAGATATTTGGTTAAACGAAGGTTTTGCCACCTATTTGTCGGCTTTGGTTATTGAACATTTAGATGGTGCGCAACCTTTCGTAAATCACAAAAGAAGTTTGACAAATAATATTACGTCAAATCCGTCCGGAAATCTTTATTTAACCAATGTCCAAGCTACCAATGTAAACCGAATATTTAGCAGTAGATTGAGTTATAATAAAGGTGCAATGGTTCTAGAAATGCTGCGTTTTAAAATGGGCGACACTGCTTTTTTTCAAGCACTTAAAAATTATTTAGCCGATACTGATTTGGCTTTTGATTATGCTGTAACAACCGATTTAAAAGAACATTTGGAAATAGTTTATGGACAAGATTTAACAGAATTTTTCAACGATTGGATTTACAATCAAGGTTATCCAACCTATTCGATAACAGCTCAAAATTGGGGTTCTGGACAAGTTCGTTTTGTGGTCAATCAATTCCAATCGGATGCTTCAGTAAGTTATTTTGAAATGCCAGTTCCGGTCCGAGTATTTGGTGCCAATGGCGAACAGCAAGATTTTATTCTAGAAAACACTACCAATGGACAAGTTTTTATAGAAAACATTTCTTTCCCTGTCGTAGATTTTGAATTTGATCCTAATGCAAATCTAATCTCTCGAAATTCAACAGCAACCTTAGCTTCAGAAGTTTTTACAACCGAAAAAGCCATTGTTCTGTATCCAAATCCAACAAAAGAAATTTTTTATATTCAAAAGCCAACTTCAACCGAAGTACAGTCTGTAACAATATTCAACTCTCTAGGACAAATGGTTCAGGAAAGTTCTTCAACCGAAATGAATGTTAGTTCCCTACCAATAGGAATATATGCGGTAGCTATCAAAACATCGGAAGGTATTTTTCATAAGAAAATCATAAAAGAATAAGCTCTCTTAAATAATTTTAAAAAGGCAAAGTGGAAAACCTTACTTTTGTCGCTTTCAAATAAAATACAATTAAATAATGATTCAAGTTGCTCAAATACTATTCATATTATCAGTTCTCGTTATTCTTCATGAATTTGGACACTACATAACAGCAAGATGGTTTAAGGTTAGAGTAGAAAAATTCTACCTTTTCATGGATGCTGGTTTCTCATTATTCAAAAAGAAAATCAAAGATACTGAATGGGGAATAGGATGGTTGCCTCTAGGTGGATATGTAAAACTATCCGGAATGATTGACGAAAGTATGGATACAGAACAAATGAATCAAGAACCACAACCTTGGGAATTTCGTTCAAAACCAGCTTGGCAACGATTAATTATTATGTTGGGTGGAATTATTGTAAACATCCTTTTGGCATGGTTTATCTTCACAACGATGTATGCAACAGTGGGTAAAAAATACATATCTACCGAAGTGCTTCAGCAAAATGGTCTAGCTTTTGGCGAAGTAGGTCAAAAAGCAGGTTTCAAAAATGGAGATAAAATAGTTTCAGTTGATGGTGAATTTCAAGAAAACTTCAACCGAATGATTATGGACGTGCTGTTTAGTAGTGAAGTAGTTGTAAATCGTGGAGGGCAAAATGTAACACTCAATCTGTCAGACGAGCAAATCAAAAACATTTTAGATAAAGAAGGTAGAAATTTTGTGCAAGCGCGTTCTTCAGCAATAAAAATAGACTCCATTATTAAAAATAAAGAAGCAGATAAAGCTGGTTTAAAAGTAGGAGATTCTATCTTGGCAGTAAATAACAATAAGGTAGCTTTTTTTGATGAATTCTCTACTGCTGTAAAACAGCATATAAACGACTCGGTTACGCTAAAGGTATTGAGAGGTGCAGAAGAAAAAGAAATTAAAGTCAAAGTAAACAACGAAGGTAAACTCGGTTTCTCTGTTAAGCATGCAGTTAATGATAAGTTTTTTGTACAACAAAAAATGAGCTTTCTAGAGGCTGTTCCTGCCGCAATTAAAGAATCATGGTCATTATTAGTATACAATGTAAAAAGCTTCAAGCTAATCCTTAGACCAGCAACAGGAGCATATAAACAAGTAAAAAGCCCAATCGGAATAGCAAGACAACTACCAGATGCTTGGGATTGGGAATTCATTTGGAACTTTACAGCGCTATTTTCAATCGGTTTAGCCTTCATGAATTTACTTCCTATTCCGGGATTAGATGGTGGACATGCACTATTTACCACCGTAGAAATGATAACGGGTAAAAAATTAAGCGATAAAGCAGCAGGATATGTTCAAACCTTTGGAATGGTTATTCTACTGAGTTTAATGGCGTTAACTTTTGGAAAAGATATCTATCAATTAATAGCCGATAAATTTTTCTAATTTTTTTTAAAATTTGTTTGCAAATAAGAAAATCAGTCTTATATTTGCAACCGCTTAAAAGATATAAATCTTCCTCCTTAGCTCAGTTGGTTAGAGCATCTGACTGTTAATCAGAGGGTCCTTGGTTCGAGCCCAAGAGGGGGAGCAAACAACAAAAGCCTTTACATTTCTGTAAAGGCTTTTTTGATTTATATTTATTCAAATTTTTGTGCGATGAACAATTCAGTTTACATTCTTTACTCAAAAAAATTAGACAAACATTACGTTGGTTTCACACAAAATCTTATTCAGAGGCTAGAATTTCATTCAAACGAAACACAATCAAGAAAATTTACCTACAAAGCAGACGATTGGGAATTGATTTATTCAATAGAGTGCCAAACAAAAAATCAAGGTTTATCTATCGAGAAACATATCAAATCCATGAAAAGCAAAACCTACATCCAAAATCTACTTCAATATCCTGAACAGAGTTTTAAACTACCATATAAAGATAAAAGAGCTGACATAATAATGGCAACAGAGCAACAAAAAGACGTAGTATAAAAACTAAACTTCAAAACAAAAACATCAAAGAAAGCAAACTAAAAAATCAATACTGATTAATCCAAGAAAAGTGCGTCTCACAAATCGTAGATTTTTCACTACGAATAAAATCCAAATAAGCGTTGGCTGCTGGGCTCAACTTTTTCCCTTTCAACCATATCAGTGTCCAATTGGTACTGATGGGTAGATTCTTAGCAGGAATTATTTTAATACTTCTATTCTCCAACTCATTTTTTAACCCAATCAATGGCATTATAGACAACCCAAGTCCAGCAATTACAGCCTGCTTAACAGCTTCATTAGAAGTAAGCTGTAGTTTCATTTTAACATCAATACCTCTCAGCTTGATGTAATTTTCCATCGCAATTCGAGTAGCAGAACCTTCCTCTCGATAAATCATCGGACTTTCACCAATAAAACCATCCGCTTTTAAAACATCTAAATCATCATCAAAAGAAGTACCAACCAAAAACAGTTTATTTGGCAAAAGCTCCTCAGAATATACATCAATCCCAGAGGGCAAAGTAGAAACCAAAGCAAAATCTACTTCATTATTCTTCAAAGACTTTATTACTTTTAATTTATTTGTAACATCCATTTCCAGCTCAACACCTCTATTTTTATTAATAAAATTCGATAAAAAATAAGGCATAACATATTTACCGGTCGAAACAACACATATCTTTAGTTTCCCCGAAAGTATACCTTTAAAAGAAAGAGTTTTATAATTTATATTATATACTTCATCAATAATATTTTGTGCAGCCAGTGCAATCTCTTTCCCAAAATCAGTAATATACAATTGCCTTCCCAAAACTTCTGTCAAAGGAATTTCAAACTGATCCTGTAAATTTTTTAACTGTATAGAAACTGCCGGTTGCGTTAAATGAAGCTCTTCAGCCGCTTTTGTAATGCTTTTTGTTTGAGTAATTTTCAAAAAAACTTGCAACTGATGTAAAGTATAGTTCATAAATAATGTTTATGTATTACATAACAAATATAAATAAAAATATATGAAAAACACAATATACCTTTGTCCAGCAAACTAATAACAACAATACTATGCAACGAATTACTATCGCAAAAGGTGACGGAATTGGTCCTGAAATAATGGAGGCTACACTTAAAATTATCAACGCAGCTGGCGCACAATTAGAATACGACGAAATTCAAGTCGGAGAAAAAGTCTACCTCTCAGGTAACACATCTGGTATAGCTAAAGAAAGTTGGGATACTATCATCAAAAATAAAGTATTCCTAAAAGCACCTATCACAACTCCTCAAGGCGGTGGATACAAAAGCTTGAATGTAACCACTAGAAAATTTCTCGGTCTTTATTCAAACGTTAGACCTTGCATGAGTCTTCATCCTTTTGTTGCTACAAAACATCCAAATATGGATATAGTAATCATTAGAGAAAACGAAGAAGACTTATATGCAGGAATAGAACATCAACAAACCGATGAAGTAATTCAATGCCTAAAAATAATAAGCCGTCCAGGTTGTGAAAAAATTATTCGATACGCCTTCGAATTTGCCAAACAATACGGAAGAAAAAAAGTAACATGCTTCACTAAAGACAATATAATGAAACAAACAGACGGTCTTTTCCACCAAATCTTTGACGAAATAGCAACAGAATACCCTAATATAGAAAACGAACACTGGATAATTGATATAGGCGCCGCAAAAATGAGCGATACTCCAGAAGCTTTTGATGTAATCGTTACACTAAACCTCTATGGCGATGTACTTTCAGATATTGCAGCACAAATAGCTGGCTCAGTAGGACTTGCTGGCTCAGCAAATATTGGAGAAGAATGCGCAATGTTCGAAGCCATTCACGGCTCAGCTCCGCGAAGAGCAGGACAAAACATGGCAAATCCATCAGGACTACTTCAAGGTGCAGTAATGATGCTAAATCATTTAGGCCAAAATGACGTAGCAACAAAAGTCCAAAATGCTTGGCTAAAAACCCTAGAAGACGGAATTCACACCTACGATATATATGATGAAACTAAAAGCAAACAACTCGTTGGAACTATCGAATTTGCTAACGCAATAATTAACAATCTTGGACAAAAACCAGCAGAGTTAAAAGCCGTTAACTACCAAAACGGTCAAGCACTTGTGTTGCCTAAATATCAAAAGAAAAAACCAGCAAAAAAAGAATTAATAGGTCACGATATTTTCGTTCACTGGAATGGAACTGATGCCAATGAACTAGCCTCAAAATTAGCTTCTATCAAAACACAAAACCTAAAATTGAATATGATTACCAATAGAGGAATAAAAGTATGGCCCGACGGTTTCTCTCAAACTTTTTGTACCGATCATTGGAGATGTCGTTTCAAAACGGAAAACGAAAAATCAATTTCCAAAGATGAAATAATCTCATTACTTCAACAATGCAATCAAACCAATATCGATACAATAAAAACCGAAAACCTTTACCAATTTGATGGAAAAATAGCCTTTTCTCTTGGTCAAGGACAGTAAAAACAACAAATAGTTTAAAATCAGAAACCTACAAAAACACAAATGAAAAATAATAAACAAAACAAAGACACTATTTTTCTAATACTACTATTGCTCTTGACCATAGGAAGTCTAATAACAACCATGCTACTTGCAAACAAATTTATAGCAACCTGTTTGTTAGGAATTTCAACACTGCTAACAGTCAATCAATTAAAAAAAATGAATATAAAACTATGAAAACCGATCAAAAAAATGAGTTCATACTTATTAACAGCACTTTTACACCCATCGATGCTAATAACATTCTTTCTGAGTTTATCAAAAGCAAAATAAACTACCATAAACTCGACGATTTTAGCCAACACATCCGTTTCAATAGAGATAGTCAACATTCAAAAAATAGAATCGAAGAACTCAAAACAGCACAACAAGAACTAAAAGAACTAGTTGAAAATGCTAAATCAATGGGACTAAATCTATCAATAAAAAGTACAGTTTATATTGAATTAACAGAATAATGTTTAAAAACAGAAAATTATTAATTGCAACAAAACACAACAAACAAAAAGTAATAGCCCCAATTTTTGAAAAACACCTTGGAGTAAAATGCTTTGTAACCGATATTTTTGATACCGATTCACTTGGAACATTCTCCGGTGAAGTTCAAAGAAAAGATGATGCGCTAACAACCCTTCGCAAAAAAGGCACCCTTGCTATGGAAAAGAATCAATTTGATTTGGTTATTGCTAGCGAAGGTTCGTTCGGCGCTCATCCATCGGTTTTCTTTGCCCCAGCAAATGAAGAATTAATGATTCTAATAGATGCAAAAAACAACCTCGAAATAGTGGTAAAAGAACTAAGCATCAATACAAATTTTAATGCAGAAACAATCTCAAACCAAAACCAACTAATAGAATTTGCCAATCGGGTTAAGTTTCCTTCTCATGCTTTGATAATGAAACCCTCAGAAAACAATTTTTCATCCATTATAAAAGGAATTTCGAGTTGGGAGGAATTGAAAATAAGTTTTGAAAAATTCCAAAACAAATATGGAACAGCACATCTCGAAACCGATATGAGAGCAAGTTTCAATCCAACTAGGATGGAAGTAATAGAAAAAACCGCCAAAAAACTTCTCGAGGCAGTACTCTCTAATTGTCCAAACTGCAAAACACCAGGATTTACAATCTCAAAGGCATTACCCGGTTTACCCTGCAATTGGTGCAATGCACCAACTAAATCAACACTAAGTTATATATACAACTGCAAGAAATGCAATTTCACAAAAGAAGAATTATATCCTCATAAAAAAACAACCGAAGATCCAGCATACTGTGATTATTGTAACCCATAAATCCAAAACAATGATTTCTAAAGATGTACATCTAGCAGCAAAATGGTTAAAAGAAAACCAAATAGTAGCTATTCCTACCGAAACAGTATATGGTTTAGCAGCAAATATATACAGCGATGAAGCCATAAAAAAAATATTTGAAACAAAAGGCCGTCCACAAAACAACCCTTTAATTGTTCACATCGCCTCAAAAGAGGATGTCTATAACATAGCTTCAAAAATCCCCGAAAAAGCAAAAATACTAATCGATAAATTCTGGCCTGGACCGTTAACAGTAGTGTTGCCAAAAAAAGAAACAATATCCAATACCATAACAAGCAATAAAGATACTGTCGCAATCAGAATGCCCAATCATCCAGTAACACTAGAACTTTTAAAACTACTAGATTTTCCTCTTGCAGCACCAAGTGCCAATCCATTTGGTTCCATCAGTCCAACCGAAGCAATTCATGTTGAAAATTATTTCAAAGACAAAATACCAATGACCTTAGATGGCGGCAATTGCACAAAAGGAATAGAATCTACTATAATTGGTTTTGAACAAGATAATCCAATACTCTATCGATTAGGTTCTCTTTCGTTAGAAGCAATAGAAAATCAAATTGGCACAATAAAAGTTAACAATTTTGAAGAAAAAACACCAAGTGCACCAGGAATGATGCTCAAACACTATGCACCCAAAACCCCAATAATCATTTCTCAGAATATAACTAAATCAATTAAAAACTACAATAATAAAAAAATTGGATTATTACTATTTAACTCAAAATATGATTGTACTACAATTGTACATCAAGAGATACTCTCAAAAAATTCCGATTTAAACCAAGCTGCCTCAAATTTATATGCAGCTATGCATCGATTAGACAAGTTAGAGTTAGATATAATAATCGCAGAACAATTCCCTAACAACGACCTAGGTCGAGCTATTAACGATAGACTATTTAGAGCAACAAAATAAGAACAAACAAATCCAAAAGAAAAAATGAATCTTAATCTTCTGATAGACAATTTAACAAATCCAGCATTACTTTTTTTCCTTCTAGGAATTATTGCAGCTCGACTAAAAAGCGATTTAGAAATTCCATCCAATAGTTCAAAGTTTATTTCACTTTATCTACTGTTTTCAATTGGCTTTAAAGGCGGACAAGAATTAGCTCACAGCCATTTCTCTTTTGACATAGTTTGGTCAGTTATTTTTGGTATTCTAATAGCCTTATGTATTCCATTATATTGCTTCTTCCTTCTAAAAAGAAAGTTCAGTGTAGAAAACGCTGGAGCAATTGCTGCTTCCTATGGTTCAGTTAGCGCAGTAACGTTTGTAACAGCTGTTAGCTTTCTCGAAATTCAAAAAATCAACTTCGGAGGACACATGGTTGCTGTTATGGCACTAATGGAAGCACCAGCTATTATCGTTGCAGTAATTTTAATGCGACTTTACAGTAAGAAAAATGAAAATACAAAACAAACTAAAATATCTTATGTTATCAAACATTCATTAACTAATGGTAGTGTACTTCTAATTCTAGGAAGCTTACTAATTGGTTTTCTGGCCAGCGACCAACAAGCCATGGGAATTAAACCTTTTACTAACGATATTTTCAAAGGCTTTCTAGCAATATTTTTGTTAGACATGGGAATTGTCAGTGGAAAAAAATTAAACGACTTTTTTCAAAGCGGTTGGTTTGCAACAGGTTTTGCTCTTATAATTCCATTAGTAAACGGATGTTTAGTAGCATATCTAAGCCAGTGGATTACTCAAGATATTGGTAACCGTTTTATTTTCGCCATTCTAGCAGCAAGTGCTTCCTATATTGCAGTTCCAGCTGCAATGAAAATTGTCGCTCCAAAAGCAAACCCTGGACTATTTCTACCAATGGCATTAGCAGTTACATTTCCTTTAAACATTACAATCGGTTTTCCAATATACCTAGCTTTTATTCTGAACTAAAAAAAGACTTTAATCTTTAATGTGTCTAGCGCCAAGATGTTAATCAATCTTCTTTGAAAATAATTTCAAAAAAAACGTCGCAATTGACCAAAAAAACACAAAAAAACCCGCTAAGTCATTCAACTTAGCGGGTTTCAATCAGTTTTTGCAGAGAGGATGGGATTTGTTTATTACAAAAAACGCCAATAAAATCAATACTTCGCAGAGCATTTAATTTTGGTGACACCTCGACTGACACCTGTATATAAGAACTATAATTAATCTAAATTCAAAGTAGTCAAATATAAGTAAAAATTTATCAATACTAAAGTATCAAGGCTAAAAAATGAACTAGTAATTTAAGAATTTAGTGTTTCTCTTGGATTAAAATTTATTCTAATCAATTTTCTATTTTAACCAAAAATCAAGTGAGTTACTTGTTCATATTTTATGCCAGTATATGTACAGAACTCTTGTATTGTTAGAAACTCATTTTCGAGCTTGTTGAGGTCGTTTTTAATCTTTTGCATCAATCTGGTACTTTGACGATAACTCTTGCCGGTTATACGCTGTATGTCTTTTGGATAGATGCAAACCCTCTGTAATTCATTTTTCATACTTCATCCATACCTTTGATTAGGCTTTGACTAACTTCTGACGTGCAGAAATTCTTTTCGCAATTTAGTTATTATTTTTCATACTTTTTTACTGATTTTTTATGTTGATTTAGGACACTTATGTCGTTTTAGGACATATGGTACAATATTGATTTTTACTTTACTAAATGCTTTATAAACTTTGTCCTAATCATTCGGGATTTAGTTGCAACGATTAACGAAATGAAAGTGAGTTATGAAAATGAGTATTAATCAAAAATTGTAAAGATTGTGGCTAGACAGAAAGGCATAATTAAGTTAAAAGGTACTATCGGGGATATTACTTTTTATAAAACGCAGGATGGTCATTTGGCAAGAGAGAAAGGTGGAATTGACGCTAGTAGAATTGCTAATGATCCAGCGTTTCAAAGGACTCGTGAGAATGGCTCTGAGTTTGGTAGAGCAGGGAAGGCTGGGAAGCTTTTGCGTATTGCTTTAAGACCATTACTTATCAATTCAGCGGATAGTAGAATGGTAAGCCGTTTAACCCAAAGAATGGTAAAAGTTATTCAGGCTGATCAAGTGAGTGAAAGAGGTTTACGTAACGTTATTGATGGAGAGGCTGAATTGTTGTTTGGTTTTGAATTCAATATTCGTGGAAAACTTGGCACTAGTTTGTATGCGCCATTTGTAGCAGCTATTGACCGTGTTTCGGGAGAGATTACTGTTGATATTGCTTCATTTGTTCCAGCCAATATGATTGCTGCACCAAGTGGTACTACACACTTTAAAATTATCTCAGGCGGTGCTGAAGTTGATTTTGAAGCTGAAACTTTTGTAGTCACTACTTCGGAGACCGCTATTTTGCCATGGGATGCAACGCCTACGGCAGTAATCAGTCAAACTAATGCTGTTACTGCGAACTCAACAAAGCCTTTGTTTTTGGCATTGGGAGTTGAGTTTTATCAAGAGATTAATGGGCAAATGTACCCTTTGAAAAATGGTGCTTTTAACCCATTATCAATTGCGAAAGTTGATAGCGGTGTGTAAACAGCAGTTAGAAATTAGAAATCAGAATTTAGAAGTATGGTTTTATTTTTAACTAGAACTTATTTCCCTGATGGAACGAATGGTAAACTCGAATGCGAAGGTAAGTTGATTTGTAACACAATTGAATTACCGTGGAAGATGAACGAAACGAAGGTTTCCTGTATTCCTGAGGGGAAATATTTTATTAGAAAGCGATACAGCTCAAAATACAAATGGCATTTGGAAGTGATGGATGTACCTAATAGAAAATTTATTCTTTTTCATTCTGCCAATAATGCTCAAAAGGAATTGCAAGGCTGTATTGCTCCTGTCACAAAACTTTCTGGTCCAGGACTTGGTTTAATGTCTCGAATAGCTTTTGAAAAGCTTAAAAGGATTGTTTATCAAGCATTGGATAAAAATGAAAGTGTCGAATTAATTGTTCAATAGGTTTCCGCCTTCGCGGAAATGACAAAAAAGTAGATTATGAATAAAATTGTAGAGAGAGCGAGTGCTCCCACACCAAAGTTTTTTAAGGTGCTTCGAACTATTGGATTGGTATTGGCTACTGTTGGTACTGCTGTTTTAACTGCACCAGTTTCTCTGCCAGTAATTGTGACAACCGTCGGTGGTTATGTAGCTGTTGCTGGTGGTGTTATTTCAGCAGTTAGTCAGTTGACTGTTGAGAAGAATGAACAGCCACAGTAATTCAACTTTAGTTGGAACTGCCGGAGGTACTTTTTTGAGTATCGTCCCGAATTTGAATTCAGAAGATTTGATTAAGACAGTGATTTTAGCAACTGTTGGAGCTGTGGTGAGTTTTTCAATTTCGGTGTTGCTCAAATACCTCTGTAAGAAGCACAAAAAATAAGTTTAACTCTCGTTGTGCCCCGAAGCTTCGGGGTTTGGGTTAAACATAATGAAAGCCAAGTCGTAAGACCTGGCTTTTTTTATTTTAAATTTCTCCAAATTGATTGAGTATCACCTCAACCACTACAACTTCTGAATTATACCAATACAAATCGTTGTATTTTGCATAATCTAAAGCTTTGGTTCTGCTATCAAAAGCACCAAAGAAAACTCTTGATGCTTTTGATTTCCAACTATCGGTTTGAAATAATAAAAAGATACTCATAGACTTGATTTTATGGTTAATAGGTTTACTTTTTGCAATAGCGGTGAAGAATTACTCTTCGCAAGTCATTAATAAGATTAATGTTTTGATGAAATTGCTTTTCTTTCAATTCCAATAGTCGTAAAGCTTCAACATTTTTTTTGTGCTCCTCAAAGTCTTGTAGCATTTCCTCTGCTTTAGCTGAAAACTCCCTGATAAAATCAATTTTTCTTAGAAATGGAATAACAGAGCCACAGAGGTTTCTGTGCCAAAATTTGGATTGCCAAAGACTGTAGGTAATCCAAAAAACATTTTCGCAATCTTCCTCGTTTTGAAAAATCACAACAAAGCTATTTGTAAATGGCGTTTTTTGTGGCTTTCCGCTGTTTAGTCCTTTGTTAAGTATGAATAAACATGGTTTGGCGTAAACAGTGTCTTTTCGGTGGGTTTTAATGATAAAATTTGTCATACTTTCAGATTTAAAATTTAGTATTTCTTCTGATTTCTGTATTTCTTCCGATGAATGCTGGTATGCCTCGCTACGCTCCGCACACATAAAATTTTTTTCGCCAGATGTTATTTTTTAATTGGAAGCGAAGAATATTCATTTCAAAAGAAAAAAAAGAAAAAAAGAAAGCCATTCGTCCAAGTGGAAGGTTTCAAAAAAGCAAGTTTTTCAGAAAAAATACTACCCGATACGTGATTGAAATCGGAAGCGTCTAGTCGGAAATTAAATGAGTTTTGAAACGGTTTGGGTGGAGATTTTTTCTGAAACCCGGAGGGCTTGAACTTGCTTTTTTGAATACCTGGAACTTATCTTTGCTTCCTTTTTTTATTTATTTTTTTTTGAAATTTTCAATTCTTTTTTATTTGTTTTTTAATCGGAAATTGAGAATAGCCATTTTTATTGAAATCGAAATTTTATTTTTAGTTGGCTATTTCCAATCAGATGTCCTTGTTTAATCGGATTTTATCTGAAGTATTGAAAGTTGATTTGAAAGATAGACGTCTTAGGAAAGGGTATCAAATTCTTTGGATGGATGAATAAACCAAATCAGAAAATAAAAAAAGCTATTCATCCATCCAAAGAATTTGATTCTCTTTCTTATGGTTTTGATTTTTGAGGATGCCTATAAGTCAGTTGACAGTCTCAGTGTTCAGTTAACAGAAAAATGTCTTATGAAAATGGGAAGCATCTTCAAAAAACAATGCATTACACTACCTAGTGCGAAAAGGCAGTAGCGT
>NZ_JACTAC010000047.1 GCF_014486675.1 Flavobacterium macrobrachii | reverse complement strand
ACCACAATAGCTGTACTAGTTCCGAGTGTAGAAATTGTAATTGCTCTAGCATTAATGATACCAAAGTATCGATTAAAAGCCCTCTACGCCAGTGCTTTTCTAATGTTTCTATTTACCGTTTATATCTTCATGATACTTCATTTTACTTCTTTTGTTCCCTGCTCTTGTGGTGGAGTACTTGAAAGACTGAGTTGGAACGGCCATCTTATTTTTAACCTTGTCTTTGTTTTCATTGGTCTTGTAACTATTTTAATCCAAAAAGGAGTTAAACATACATTGATTATTACATTAGTTGGTTCGACTGTCGGGATACTTTTTATGACGCTTTTGTTTTTAACTTCTGAAAATATCATTCAAAAAGAAAATCCATTTATTCGAAGACTCCCGCAAGGAACCGCAGCCCGGGTAGCAGGAATTGATTTGAGAAACACATCCTATTACCTAGCAGGTGCCACGACCGAAAAAGTATATTTAGCTCATCCAGAAGCACCTTTACAAGTTTTTGAATATGATGCCAATTTAAAGAACCAGAAAGCGCATACCATTACACTAGAACGGGAAAATTATCCATTCAAAGCCTTACAACTAAAAGTAGTGTATCCTTACTTCTATATTTATGATAAAACCGTGCCTGTTATTTATTCCGGTTTAGTAGCTGATTGGAAAGCTAAAATAATAAACGATAAAGAGTTTGGATTCAATGAAATTGTATTTATCAATCAAAAGCAACTGATCATCCGTACCCAAAAGCCTAAGACCTTTGATAATGTACTCGCTTTTGTCTCATTAGAAGATAGCTTGGAAGTAAAATTTAATACCGATTTACTTCAAAAACAAACCGATGGTATTTTTGATACTGATGGTACGCTACAATACAGTCATGAATTGGACAAAATGGTTTATACGTACTACTATAGAAATCAATATCTTATTACGGATCGCCAACTCCAATTAGAAAAACGTGGAACTACTATTGATACCATAACCAAGGCGAAACTAAAAATAGTAAAAGTAGAAAAATCCAATACTACAAAATTGGCAGCACCACCATTTATGGTTAACAAACTTACCACCGTTACTCATAATCTAGTATTTGTCAATTCAATGTTGAGAGGTCGATTTGAGTCTGTCAATGTTTGGAGAAACGCAACCGTTGTTGATGTTTATGACCTCACAAACCAGCACTATCTATTGAGTTTTTATGTGTATGATGAAGAAACCTTTCGGATGAAAGATTTTACAGCCACTAAGGAAGCTTTATATGTTATCTCGGGACATTTTTTACTAAAATATGGATTTGGAGAACGCATCACATCTAAACTTAAAAATTAAACAATATACTGGCCAGTATCAGGCATGAAGACTGAACACCTGTAGAAAAAAGTAGGTCAATATTAAATCATTTAAATTTAAGTATCATGAAAACAAAATTCATCCAATTGTTTATGTTGCCGATTGCAGCATTTACTTTAGCTAGTGCCGCTGCGGTAAGCACCAACAGCGAGGAAGAGAAAACATCCGCTTCCACCATGACTGCTTATATTCACAATCCAACGGTTTTGGATTGTCAATCAGTATCAGTTGAATGTAGAGTTGGTAATGGTCCAACTTGTTTGTATGAAAATCAATGGCAAGCTTTTGACAAGGAATCTGAAAATTCTTGTTCTATTTTGCTGGAAAGAGTAGAATAGCTGCGCGTGATTTTCTGTAAAAAGTAATGCAGTTTCTTTATTTAAGAAACTGCATTATTTATTTAATCGTAGTTTGTTCCCTCACTAATCCAACTGTGTTTGTTCTCCTCTTTTAAGTAATAGTCAAACCATGCTGTTATTCGTTGTGTTAAATCTATCTGGTTCTTTGAATTACTTATCGTGTGGTCTTCATTAGGATAAGCCAGCAACAAAGTTTTCAAACGCAATCTTCGTAAAGCCATATAAAAAGATACACTTTGTTCAAAAGGAACTACTTTATCGTTTTTCCCAGCCCAAAGTAACAGTGGTGTTTTTATTGAATCTGCATATCTAATAGGCCAATTGGTCAAATAGTTTTCTTTACTTTGATAAAAGGATGTTCCCATGCGGTATTGTTGGGATTCATATCGCCACATTTCGTTTTTGTGAATGTTGTTGGCACTTCTGTTAAAATAATGATGCAAAGTGTTGCTCACACTGCCACCACTTACTGCTGCGGCAAAGCCATGATTTTGTGTAATGATATAATTAGTTTCATAGCCTCCAAAAGAATGTCCCATCAGACCGATACGCTTGGGATCAATTTTTCCAGAAGCAATGATAGCTTTTACTGCACTGCTAACACATTCATTTGCTGAAACTGCCGGATTACCTAATTTGTATTCTATATCAGGCAACAATACAAAATATCCTTTCAAGGTGAAATGGGAAACATTAAACCCTTCATAGTTCAATAAAGTTGGATTTTGATAGCGGTGCACTCTTTGTGATTGTTGCTCATAGATATGAACTATCAATGGATACTGCTTTGACGAATCATAATTAGCAGGATAAAATAATGCTCCTTTGAGTCTATTGCCATCACTATTGGTATAGTGTACTAGTTCTGATTTTCCATAAAAATACTCTGCTTGTTGTGGGTTGGAGGCATATAAAATTTTACCTTTCTTTTTCTGACTATTCCAATAATGTAGTTTAGGCGATTCTGAAAAAGTTTGACTGCAATAAACATAATGATGCCCTCTTTTTTTAATAGCATTACAATAGCGAGCCTCATAAACCCATTCGTTTGTACCTGATTTTGGGTGGTAAATCGCATAACCTGTTTTCCAATCCACTGGGCTTTTTACCTCCAACACCAACTCTTTTGACAAGTCTAATACAAGACGTGTTTTCCCATCATAAGCGCTATTAGAAGCTGGTTGGTGTGGCTCTCTAGCAATACGGTATATCTTTTCGTTCTCTTTGCCCTGAGTTAATCGAGTACCACCGTTACCATCGAGTGCAATCTTCCAAATATCGTTGGCGTCATAGATTAAAACACTTTTTCCATCCTCAGACCAGCCTGCCACGCCGTGTACTTCAAATTGACTGGGCGTATTTTTACTGGTATTATCCCAATGGGTTTTAATGCCTTTTGTCAAACAAGTGGTTTTATCCTTTTCAGGGTTATAAAGCCACCATTGCGCATCTCTATAATATAAAAAGTTATTGCGCAACGGAGAGAAAAACAATTGATTGCTGTCGTGTGATTGTTTTGTTAAGAGTAGTTTTTCTTCGCCAGTTCTCACATTCTTTAAATAATAATCTACTTTCTCATAATAGAAAGGCTCGAGGCTATACTGATGGGGATTTGATAGTATTGCATAATCCTGCCAACCGGTTAGGCGGTGTCGCAACAAGGTATCATTCGTTAGAAGGTTAAATTTTCCATCATCAGGAAACCAAACCGCTACTTTACGATTTAGTTGTTTTAACTCTTGTTGTACTGAAAACAATGGATTGTCATTACCCTTCCAAACCTCAACGCCACTATCCTCATTCGGTTCGGACATGGATGTACTTGCTACCGAAAAAAACACCTTTTTACCATCGGTTGCTATTCTTAATGGGGCAAATGAACCTGTAACTATTTTAAAGCCCTCGTTTTGAAGTTTTTCCGCGGTTAATGTAAGTAGCTTTTTGTCTTTCAAACGATAATACAACAAGTCATTTTCTTTAAAAAACACTATGCCTTTTCCTTGTTCTTCCCAAATCCAGCGATGAAAAACCGCACTACCTGAAGTTACCGTAAAATGATTGTAAGCGGTTAATTCGATGCAACCTACTTTATAACTGTCGTTGTTTTTTTGACAATACATTACGGTTTGAGAAGCTTCATTGAATGTATAGCTAATGATATTCTCTAGTTTTTCTACAGTGGTTTCCTTGTCATTTTTTATAACTAATTGATTATTGGTATGCCAAATAAGCCAATATTTTCCCTCTGCTGAAAAATCATATTGTTTGACTTCAGGGATGATTTGGGTTTTTGCAGTGCGTAGGGATTGTATTAGCAAAGTGTCTGACTTCAAATAGGCAAAACCCTCTTCATTTTTAAAACGTCCATGGCGAGCAGAGGGAGACGAATACTTTACATTATCTTCCGTGTGTTGTAAAAATAAAGTATCTTTTTTATTGGGATAGGTCATGGTATAGCTTACCCATTTCCCATTATTGGACATTGCTTTGACGGTTAAGTTACCCCATTTATCATACTCCTTTTCGGTTAGTTGCTTTTTTTGCCGCTCTTGTCCAAAAATAGGACAAGAGCAAAGCAAAAAGGATGCCCACAAAAAGGTAAAACAGGCAACAAGTATCTTTTCAGTACCCTTCATTTTGAGGATTTAGGTTTGGATTATTTGTCAATTCCACTTCGGGCAAAGGCCAATGTTGATCGGTTGTATTCCATCCTGGTTTTGAAGTTGTTAAAACCGCATCCAATTGATTGGTTCTTTTTAAGTCAAAAAAGCGTTGTCCGAATTCGGTGAACAATTCAAATCGGCGTTGGTTCATGATATCGGCAACAATATCCACAGCGGTAACTGCTGTTGTATTGGGTAATCCAGCGGTGTTTCGGATTACATTCAAATCTTCTTTCGCTGTGCTAAGTTCTCCTTGTTTTGCTCTGGCTTCCGCTCTAATCAGATATTGTTCCGCTAGTCGCAAGACGATTGAATACTCTAAAGAACTAGCCGTTGCAATGCGCTGTTTGTATTTAAATGCATGGTACCATGTAGCACTTCCGTTGGATACCGCTTTAACCCATAGTGATTTTCTTAAATCATTAGTTGCAAAAGCATTTACAAAATCAGTGCGCAATCCCACTACTACGGGTGGACCCGCAACAAATATGTATAAGCCACCTTCGGCAGTATTGGCACCGGTAGCATTAGGCATGAATTGCCAAATAGTGGTTGTACTTCCTTTTAAAAATACTTTATTCAAATCGGGTTCCCAAACATAAAATGAACTATTGATAACCGCTGAGGCGGCGTTTGAAGCTTCGGCATAAGCACCCGTATATAGATATGCTCTAGCCAATAGTGCTAAAGCAGCAAATCGATTGGGATGCACTCGTTCTGCCGAAACATAAGTTTCGGGTAGTAATTGTTGTGCTTCTTCTAAATCGGCAATAATTTGCTCATATACTATAGTACTTGGCATTCGACTAACTTGACGGTTTATGTTATGGTCAGTAGTGGTAACGTAAGGTATATCGCCAAATAAATTGACTAAGTGCAGGTGGATAAAAGCACGAACGAAAAGCGCTTCTCCTTTTAGTTGTTTCCGAGTAGCTTCGGGAAGTGCCACAGAGTTCGTAACGCCTTCAATTATCGCATTTGCTTCATAAACTTGGCGATAGCTTTGGTTCCAAAGGGTTAAAACACTTGACTCGGTAGCGACCAAAGTGTTATTGTAAAAATTATTGGTACCACTAACTTGAAAACTTTCTAATTCATCGGCATACAGTCCTAGATACAAAGAAGCACCTGTAACGCTACCCGATAGCAGACCATTATTTCTCATTTTAGAATAAAGTCCCGTCATTGCCGCATTGGCTGTTGAGACTTCTTCAAACACAGCTTCTGTGGTTAATTGGGAATTGGGTTGGTCAACAGCAACATATTCGTCGCAAGACCAACAAAGTACTACTAAAAGTGTCCCAACCACTTTTTTGAAAGAAGAAAAAATATATCGTTTCATGAGGTTTGTTTTTAAGTTAAAAATTGAGTTGTACACCAGCCGTAAGTACTCTTAGCGGAGGTAAATATCCTGTAAATCTGAATTCGGGATCGCCACCTTTGTATGGGGTAAACGTCAATACATTTTGTCCTTGAAACATGATTTTACATTGAATTCCTTTGCTTTGGAGCGGTACATCATAGCTAATGGCAATATTTTTTAATCGAATGTAGGAACCATCCACTATGAGTGCATCACTATCCATGTACCGATTAAAGGCAGTCACCGCGGCACTGTTTTGTCCAGAGGTAGGCATTTGATAGGTTGCATTATCTCCAGCTTGTTGCCAAACATTGGTTAAAGCACTACTCTGATTAAAGAAATACCCGTTTGGCGCACTCGGGGTATAGCCATTTGTTTGTTGTTTTACAAACTGAAATAAAAAGTCCAATTGCCAATTTTTGTATTGGACTTGGTTTTGTATTGCTCCAAAATACTCTGGGGTTAAATCCATTACTTTTTGCTTGTCGCCAGCAGCTGTAATCAGTCCATCACCGTTTAAATCGGCTACTTCATATAAGCCTGTTTGAGGATTAACACCTTGGTATTCATAAACCTTTACTATGCTGGTAGGTTGCCCCACCACATAGCGATTAGCAAAAGTAGAACCAGCTAATCCTGGAAATGACACTAAGGTGTTTCGGGCAGCGGATAAGGTAATGTTAGTTGACCACTTGAAATCACTTCCATTCCAGTTTACAGTTCTAAGGGTAACCTCAACGCCTTTGTTGGCTACTGTAGCATCTAAATTGGCATTGATTGAGCTGTATCCTGTAGTTCCGGGCAGTGGTATTCCTACTAGTTGATTGGAGGAACGATTAGTGTACCAAGCTAAGGTTAGAAATACTCTATCTTGCCAAAATCCAGTTTCTAGTGCTGCTTCCAATTTGGTACTGCTTTCCCAACCAAAATCAGGATTATAAAGGCGTATGGGTTCTAGCCCTACAATTCCCTGATAATTCAAACCGTTAGTTCCATAGGTATTTAAAAATTGATAATCCCCAATTTGGTCATTGCCACTGGTTCCATAACTCATTCTTAGTTTTCCGAAGCTTAGCACACTACTTTCTTTTAGGAAAGACTCTTTGCTAAACAGCCATGCGGCACCAACGGCACCAAAAGTGGCAAATTGTTTTCCTGGACCAAAACGGCTTGAACCATCCCTACGACCTGTAGCATTGATAATGTATCGTTCTTTGTAATTGTAGTTGACGCGTCCAAAAAAAGCTTGGTATTTGTATACTGTAATATCACTACCCAAAACATTTTTAGTATTTGCCGAAGCCATATTTGTAATTAAGGTATTGCTGGCAAATCCTTGACCATTAGCAAATAATCTTGAGGTTTGCTGGTATTGAGTTGTAGCTCCGACCAATATATCTAAACTACTTGATGCAAAATCTTTTTTCCATTGTAGCTGAGGTTCAAACAAGTGCGATTGTCGTTCGGTAGTATTGTTCCAGAGTGAGGATACTGCACTGGTAAAATTTGATGATGGATTGGCAATCGTATGTGGAATAACGCGCTGTTCAAAATTGTGCGTATCGGTATATCCTAAGTTTGCTTTGGCAACCAGGTTGGGTAAAATGGCATAACTAAGTACCACGTTTGCTAGTAAATCTTTGGTATCTACCGTACTGTAGGTGTTTAAAGCGGCTAGCGGATTTTGAAACGTGTTGTTTTCCCAATTTAGATTTCCATTTGCATCGTATAATGCTGGTGCGTTGGGCGCTAAATTTCGGGCTACTCTGGTTAGGTCAGCCGAAGGTTGTTTGTTGTCTTGGAGTGTGTAGCCTCCTGAAAATGCAATTTTAAATTTACCATTGTCACTGGAATGGTTGATATTAGTATGAAAAGCAGTTCTACTGTAATTAAAATCACCGGGAATAACGGTAGATTCTGTTCTGCGTGTTCCGCTAAATAGATATTGGGTTAAAGCTGAACCACCGCTAACACTTGCTTGAATGTTGTTGATTTCTGCTGTTCCGCCCAATAGCTCTTTTTGCCAATTGGTATAGCGATTTTCATCCCAAGTGCCATTAACATCGAAGGCATTTGCTGGATACGTAGTAATTCCATCGTTAGCAAATGCTTTTTTTCGCATGGCTAAATACTGTTCGGTATTCATCAAGTCTATAAATTTGGTAACTCTTCCAACTCCTGTTGTAGAATTGATACTGAATTTGGTTTTTCCTGCTTTTCCTTTTTTGGTGGTGATCAATACGACACCGTTTGCTCCTCTTGAACCGTATATTGCTGTGGCATCGGCATCTTTTAAGACTTCAATGCTTTCTACATCGTTGGGGTTGATGCTGTTTAGTGGACTGGTGCTACTTGCCATTCCTGTGGTCGTATTGTTGTATCCAATTGTTTCACTTGAAAAGGGAACACCGTCTATGATGTATAAGGGTGCATTACCGTCGGCACGGAGACTGTTTAGTCCTCTGATTTTAACTTGAAAACCTCCACCAGCTGTTCCTCCATCTTGGATGATGTCCACTCCCGCCATGCGCCCTTGCATTGCGGCTAGCACATTGGAAACGGGTTGGTTTTCAATATCCTTACTTGTTATTTTGGCAATACTCCCCGTGCGCTCTTTCTCTTTTACAGAGTAGTAACCTGCATTTACCGTTACTTCTTTTAAGGCGGTAGCGTCTTCTTGGAGTTGTACTTTAATTGTGTTTTGATTGTTTACCGTTACCTCTACTGTTTTGTAGCCCATAAAGGAAAAAATAAGTGTATCGCCTACAGCGGCTGTAATGGAAAAATAACCGTTTTGGTCGGTAAGTGTTCCTATTGTTTTGCCTTTTACGGTAACGGTTACCGCCGGTAGCGGACCAGAGGCATCGCTAACGGTACCGGTAATTTGTTGTTGTGTTTGTTGCCTCAAGGAGAGAGGACTTGCCCAAGTGGTTGTACAAAAAAACAACACCAGTACCGCTAGTGAAAAGTTTATTGTACCACTTTTTAGGATAAATGAAAATTTATTCATAAAATTGGTTTAGTTAAATGAAACATTTGTTTTGTTTGTCTTGTCCTCTAGTGAAGTTTGCCGACCTGCTAGAGGGCTTTTTTTGTTTGAAGTTTAGTACTGTTTGTTTTGCATAGGCGTTATTTTTAAAGGTTACACTGCTTGTTTTTGTTTTTCTTATCGCCTTACGGACGCCAACTAACTAAACCCAATTAGTTAGACGCCCGCAGGCAGGAATAAGAATGACTAGATGGTACGATCCTTTTTAAAATGAAGTTTGCTTGGAATAGTAAGGAGAGTTTCTAGCCTACGCGGGAAGGCATAAAAAAAGCGTGGAACTCAGCTTACTGACTTTGAGGTACTGGTATACCCTGCAACAATAAGAGAGCCCACGCCATTAGGACGTGAGCATCATACTTATCATCTCGTTGCAAAAATTACCAGTTTTCAAAGTCGAGATTCAAAGCGAATGCTTCAATAATATTGTTTGAAGTATCGCAAAATTATATAAACGTTAGCAAATATAGAAAAATATTTCATGATGCGCATTTTCGTGCGCATTATTTTTTTGATAATAAGTTTAATTTGTTTATATGAATAATGCAAACTACATAATCTGTGACTTCATTTACACTAAGTGGGTTGAGCCGTTTAAATCACAGCGAGCATTTGCCATTGAACATAATATTGAAGAAAGTATTGTTCGTAAGATTAAAAATACTTCTTTAAAGAAAAATAAAGTAGATTATAACATACCTGTTAATACATTAGCTAAAATCTGTGAAGCTAGAAATATTAAACTTTCCGAGTTTTTCAAGTTAATAGGATTGTAATTAATAAGTATTAAAATATTTAAGATGCCAAAAGGCATCTTTTTTTTGTCCACAAAATTAAATTTATAGTGTTCCATTCCGGAATTGAACACTATACTTTGAATAAACTGTGCAACTACTCTTACATAGATATTGATATACAGATCAATGAAAATAAATGGAGTGTACAAAAAGAACTTCGTCAGTTGAACTATTAAATAAGATTGTTTTTTAGTAGCCAAAAATAGCGCACTATCTACGCATTATCTGCGCACCATCTACGCAATAGAATACATCTAAAAAAGTAGTGACATTTGTGTCATTTTAAGTCATTTGGTATTATTACGGTCGTTTTTTTATATTACTGGTTTTTTATTTGTTTAGAAATAATAACCTTTGTTTTATCTTTTTGGATATTAGTTGCAACGCTATCGAAATGATGAAAGAGAAAATGAGTATTAATTTAAATGATGTAGAAGATGGCAAGACAGAGAGGACCATTAAAGGTACAGGGAACACTTGGCGATTTGAATTTTTATAAATCGCAGGATGGTTTCCTTATTCGAGAAAAAGGCGGCGTAGATGCTAAACGAATTAAAAATGACCCTGCTTTTCAACGCACAAGGGAGAATGGAATGGAGTTTGGACGTGCTGGAAAAGACGGCAAGTTGCTGAGAACTGCTTTGCGACAAGTATTGCTGCATGCGGATAACCGCTTAGTAAGTCGTATGCAAAGAGCAATGATGCTAGTGCTAAAAGAAGATCCTGTAAATGCTAGAGGAAAACGAACGGTTGCTGGTGGACGATTGGATTTATTGAAGGACTTTGAGTTTAACATCAACTCTCCACTGAGTTCGTTGTTTTTTGCTCTTTACACCGTAACGATAAATCGTGTTACTGGCATTATAGCATTGGATATCCCTTCGTTTGACCCAACCAATGTTTTGTTTGCACCAAGTGGAACAACGCACTTTAAAATTATTAGTTGTGGTGCAACGGTGAATTTTGAAGACCGTACTTTTGTATCGTTAACCGATGCCAGTGCAGTGATGCCATGGGACAGTACCCCTACCGCAGCACTAAGCCATTCACATGCTGTCACCGCCAATTCAACTGATGCTATGTTTTTGGTTTTGACCCTTCAATTTTATCAAGAAGTGAATGGTGAGTATTATTTATTGCATAATGGGATTTATAATAGTTCAGCCGTGTTACGGGTAGATCAAGTGTAGTGGTTTTGAAAAAGAAAAGACGCTGAGAGGCGTCTTTTTTTTATGAAAGTTAAAAATTAAATATACGCTTTCATTAGCATTCATATTGCATATTGCATATTGCGATATGCAATATTTCGTAATAACTTCTTGTTTTTCATTAAATAAATAAGTAATATTGCATATCGCAATATGCAATATTAAAATGGGACAAGTAAAAAACAATCTAAAACCACAAGACGTTGTAATCTTATTAAAGATTATCGCTTTAGGAGAAAAGGAATGGTTTCATCATACGCTAGCAGAAGAATTAGGTATGAGCCAGTCCGAAGTAAGCCAATCGCTCAACCGTTCAAAATATGCTGGTCTAATCGATGATTCGAGAAAAAAAGTAAACCGAATTGCGTTTAATGAATTTATTAGCCATGGTTTATCTTATGTTTTCCCGCAACATCCAGGTCCAATTGTCAGAGGAATGTTAACCGCTCATTCAGCCAAACCTCTAAATCAAATAATTAACGCTACTGATAAATATGTTTGGGCATACGCTAAAGGAAATGAAAAAGGCCAGGCCGTAGAACCTTTATACAATACAGTAGTACCAGCATCAATCAAAGACAATAAATTATATGAACTTTTAGCAATGGTAGATGCTTTAAGAGTAGGTCGTGTAAGAGAAAAAGAGATTGCAAAAAAAGAACTCGAAAAAAGAATTCTACATGCATAACAAGGTCATAAACCTAGCTTTAGTAGCACAAGTGGCGCATGGGCTACAAGAGTTAAAAGATAAAATGGTATTCATTGGTGGTGCCGTAATTAGCTTGTATACTGATGATCCTGCTGCCGAAGAAATCCGCCCCACTTCCGATATCGACATGACTATCAATTTAGCCAACTATGCCGAATGGGCTAAAATGCAAGAACGTTTGGCTGAATTAGGATTTTATCCCGATCCCCAAGGGCAATCAATCTGTTCTTATAAATATCAAGACATTGCCATAGACATCATGCCAGCAGATGATAGCAGTATTGGTGTTTCGAACATTTGGTACAAACCTGGTTTTAAATACTTGCACCAAATAGCATTAGAAGATGGAACAAGCATAAATATTTTACCGTCACCTTATTTTCTTGCGACTAAGTTAGAAGCATTCAAAGACAGAGGGAATGGTGATTTTTATGGCAGTCACGATTTTGAAGACATTATCTATCTAATAGACAACAGAACAACAATAGTAGAAGAAATTATTGCGGCAGACGAAGACGTTCGCCAATATATAAAAAAGGAATTAACAGCCATTAAAAATCATCCGCAAGCAGCGGAGATTTTAGCAATGCACATCCATCCATTAATTCGTGAAGAACGTTTTAAAATGTTGATGGAGAAAATAGAGAAGATTACGAATTAAAAAAAGAATAATCCAGAAGCTTTTTACTATAGGTATAAAGTTTTAAATAATTAATTAAATGAGTACAACAAGTATAATAAGATCCATAAGAAATATAATGAGAAAAGACGAAGGCGTCGATGGTGATGCACAGCGTATTTCTCAAATGGTGTGGATGCTTTTTATGAAAATCTTTGCAGATAAAGAAGAGGAATGGAAAATTTCAAGAAAGGATTACAAAAGTCCAATTCCTGAAAAATTAAAATGGCAAAATTGGGCTGCTGATGAAAATGGTTTAACAGGAGATGAATTAATTATTTTTATAAATGACGAGTTGTTTCCTGTACTTAAAACAATTGAACCCACAGATACAGACCAATCAGTAATTATAAAATCAGTATTTAATGATACTTATAATTATATGAAAAGCGGAAATCTTTTCCGCCAAGTTATAAATGAAATAAATAAAATCGATTTTTCTAAAAACAATAAGGATAGACATGTTTTTAATGATATTTATGAAACAATATTAAAAGAACTACAAAGCGCAGGTTCTTCTGGTGAATATTATACCCCTAGAGCTGTAACTCAATTCATGGTTGACATGATTAATCCTCAAATTGGTGAAAGTATTCTAGATCCAGCATGTGGAACAGGAGGTTTTTTAACTTGTTCTTTGGTTAATTTATCAAAACAGAAGGATTTTGATGAAACATCATTAATAGTTCAAAACTCAATAAGAGGAATTGAGAAAAAACCATTACCTCATTTACTTTGCACAACAAATTTAATGCTTCATGGTATAGAGAAACCAGCAATAACTAAAGGTAATTTATTATCCGTTAAATATGATAGTTGGAAAAATAACGACTTAGTAAATATCGTCTTGTCAAATCCTCCTTTTGGTGGTCAAGAAGAAGATGGAATTGAAAAGAATTTTCCTGAAGAATTTAGAACCAAAGAAACAGCAGATTTATTTTTGGCATTAATAATTAAAATTTTGAAGAAAAATGGTAGAGCGGCTGTCGTTTTACCTGATGGATCATTATTTGGTGAGGGAGTAAAAACAAGAATAAAAGAAGAACTTTTAACAAAATGTGATTTACATACAATAATAAGATTACCAAATGGAGTTTTTAACCCATACACAGCTATTAAAACAAACCTACTTTTTTTTGAAAAAGGAAAAGCAACTAAAGAAACTTGGTATTATGAAATGCCATATCCAGAGGAAATAAAAAACTACAGTGCTTCAAGACCAATAGACATTAATCATTTTGATGAAATCAAAAAATGGTGGTTTAATAGAAAAGAGACTGAATATGCATGGAAGGTTACTTTTAAGGAAATTAAAAGTAGAAATTTCAATTTAGATATTAAAAACTCAAATGTTTTAGAACAAGAAAAATTATATTCAACTCAAGACTTGATATCAATTTTAGAAACTTCTTTTCATAAAAGTAGTGAATTATTGGATGAAATCAAAAAAGCATTTCTATGAAAAACTGGCCAAAAGTAAAATTAGGAACTCTTTTAACAGAATCTAAAGTTCTCTCTGAAAACCCAAGCACAGACAATCGTATTAGGGTAAAGTTAAATGTATTAGGCGTTGAAAAAAGACCTGTAACCAAAGATAAAAAAGGAGCTACTAAATATTATATTCGCAAAGCAGGCCAATTTATTTATGGTAAACAAAATTTGCATAAAGGTGCTTTTGGAATCATTCCAAAGGAATTAGATGGGTTTGAATCTAGTCAAGATATTCCTGCATTTGATGTTGATGATTCATGTTATCCAGAATGGATATTTTATTTCTTTAAAAAAGGTAATTTTTACTTAAAACTCGATGGGTTTGCTAAAGGTGTAGGATCTAAAAGGATTCAGCCTAATCAAATTTATGATTTAGAAATTTATCTACCTAACAAAGATGAACAAAAGAAGATCTTAAATGAAATTAAAAAAGCTGAATTCAAAAATAGAGAGATTTTAAATGAAATATACTTGCAAGAAGAAAATTTAGTTAGACTTCGTAAATCTATTTTAAAAGATGCTGCAGAAGGAGTTTTAACTATGGATTGGCGTAAAGAGCATCCTAATATTGAGAGTGCTGATATATTTATTCAAAAGATAAAATTAAAAAAAGAGTCATTAATAAAACAAAAGAAAATAAAGCAAGATAAATCGACTGATTCTTTAATAACTGATAATTGTGATTGGAAGTTAAATAATTCATGGACAATTGCTACATTAAACGATATATTTTCATTCATCGATTACAGAGGAAAAACGCCATCAAAATCTTTGGAAGGCAAGAGACTTATTACCGCAAAAAACATTCGTTTTGGTTACATACAAGATGAACCAATAGAATATGTTAGTCAAGATGTTTATGATAAATATATGATTCGAGGTTTTCCTAAAAATAAAGATATTCTGTTTGTAACGGAAGGACATACGATTGGATATACAGCTTTAGTAGATGTGCCATTTGAATTCGCACTAGCACAAAGAACAATTTGCTTTCAACCATATTTAGAAAAAATGGAAACTGAATTTTTTTTCTATTTATTCTTAAATGACCAATTTCAAAGTATAATACTTGATAATCAAACTGGGTCTGCTGTCAAAGGGATTAAATCGTCGAAATTAAAAATGATACCTATACCAATACCTCCTATAGATGAGCAAAAAATTATAATAAAAAAGGTTAAAGGATTACTGAAGAATTGCTCAAATTTAAATGAAGTAATAAGGTCTAATAAAGAAAATTCTGTAAAATTATTCCAAACAATATTATTAGAATTATTAGGTGAAGAAAATAATAAATTAATTGTTGAAAATAAAACAAGAAGAAATGTAAAAAAATCTCTTTCTAGAGATATAAAATATAACGATAAAACAATTAATATGAAATTAGTAGAGCTGCTTAAATTACATGGTAAACTTCATGCAGAAGACCTTTGGAAAATGTCAGAATATTATGATGATAAAAACATCAATGATAGTATTGATAAGTTTTATTCCGATTTGAAAACTAAAATTGAAATTGAAAAAACAATTAAGGAAGTTACTAATGAAAAAGGTTATATAGAATTAGTATGAGAATAGATAAAATTTATATTGAAGAATTCAAAAACTTAAGAGAGTTTGCCGTTGATTTAAATGGTAAACAAATGAGTACTGTTCTCCTTGGTCAAAATGCTGCTGGTAAATCAAATCTTTTAGAAGCTATTGTGATTATATTTAGAGATTTAGATTTAGAAGAGCACACTACCTTTAACTATTCAATAGAGTATGAATGTAAAGGTAATTTACTAAAAGTTGATGGAGGTCCAGATGTAAAAGGTAAGTTCGTTTTTTACAAAGGAGAAATAAAAGATAATATTGTATCGTATTCAACTTTAGTTTCTAAAACTGTTGTGAAAAGAGATAAATCTCAATATCTGCCAAAATACGTTTTTTCGTATTACTCAGGAATTAGCAATCGCTTATTGGAACATTTTGATAAACATCAAACACGATTTTATAAAGCTTTGTTAGATGGTGTTGATGCACCTCCAAGGCCTTTATTCTATGCAAGACAAATACATAGTTATTTTGTATTAATGGCTTTTTATGCATTTTCAGACAAGAAAATCAATAATTTTCTGGAGGAGTTTCTGGGTATTATAGGTCTAGAATCTGTTCTTTTTGTATTGAAAGAACCAATTTGGGCAAAAAACAAAAAAGAAGCAGAACCTGCAAATTTTTGGACTGCAAAAGGGGTCGTTAGAAATTTTTTAGATGAGCTTTGGAATGCTTCCATGGCTCCTATTGTTCAAGAAGATAATGTAAGGGAGGATTTCAGAAGAAGTCACGTTCAAGAACAACTCTATTTATTTATTTCCAATCAAGAAAAATTGATAGAGATTGCTAAAAAATATGGAACAAATACTGAGTTTTTTAAAAGTTTGGAAAGCACTTATATATCAGATTTAATTCAGGAAGTCAGAGTAAAAGTAAAAAAGGTAAATGTAAATGGAAAAATTACTTTTAAGGAATTGTCTGAAGGAGAACAGCAACTACTTACGGTTTTAGGTTTATTACGTTTTACAAAAGAAGACGAATCACTTATTCTTCTAGATGAACCAGATACTCATTTAAACCCTTTATGGAAATGGAAATACATGAATTTACTTGAAGAATATTCAGGTAAAGACGACACAAGTCAGATACTAATGACTACACATGACCCACTAGTAATTGGTGGTTTGACTAAGGAAGAGATTAGAATATTTTACTCTAAAAAAGCAATAGACAAAAACGGAAATGAATTTCAAAAAATTGAAACTTTTGAACCTGATTTTGACCCAAAAGGATTGGGTGTTGCGGGAATTTTGACAAGTGAGTTTTTTAATCTGCCGAGTACACTTGATGAAGACACCTTAAAAGAACTTGAAGAAAGAAATGATTTGATTGTAAAACAGGAAAATGATACTTTATCAGTTGATGAACAGCTTAGGCTAACTGAACTTTTTTACAAATTATCAAATCTTGGCATTAATACAACAGATAGAGATCCATTGTATCAAAAATTTATAGTTGCCTTAGCAAATCATGAAAAAAGTAATATTAATCAAAATGTTATTGCAAATAAAACCGAAAAAAGCAGAATAGCATTTGATATCTTAGAGAAAATAATTAAAGAATCTGAGAAATGATTTATATTGATTTAGAAAACAATCCGCCTTCTCAAGATTGGATTGACAGGGCAGACATAGTTACGCAAGAATTAGTTGATGCAGTAGATTCAGTATTGAGAAATCAAATTATAGATGCAAATCAACCACTTTGGAATGAGTTAAAAAATCATTTATCTTCACTTAATAATGATAAATGTTGGTATACTGAATCAATCAATTCAGGTGCTCATTGTCATGTAGATCATTTTAGACCAAAAAAAGAAGTGATTGATGAAAATGGAGTAAAAACTGAAGGATATTGGTGGTTAGCTTTTGATTGGATGAATTACAGGTTTTCTGGTCCAGCAGCCAATGTTAGAAAGAGGTCGTATTTTCATGTGAATGCAAATAGAGCTCTAAATTATGCAGACAATTTGAATCTTGAAGATATTCTGTTTTTAGACCCAATAAAATTTAGAGATCCTGAGGAATTAGCTTTTGATAATGAAGGGATTGTTCGTCCAAAAGCGACTAACAAGACTCTTAGAAATTATAAAAGAGCTAGATATTCTATTATCCGATTAAATTTAAATTCTCCTAGCTTAATAGATAAAAGGAAAGATAAATATAGAAATGCAGTTATATTATTAATGAGAATTAATAAGAAATTAGATTTGCAATCTATCGTTTTTGACCAAGCAAGAGAGATTGAGATAGAAACAGATATGAGACAACTTTGGTTGATGTGTTCTAAAAATTCTGAATTTTCAGCCTCGGTTAAATATTGCTTAAAGAGTTCTGGGTTTGATTGGGCAAAAGAAATTGTTGAAAAAGCAGCTTAATGATAATTGAAACTAATATAAAATCAAAAATCAAATCTGAACTAATAGATTTGTTGAGAAGGAATTTTTTCCAAAAGAACTTCAAGTCCTAGAACCTTATGAAATAGAAAATTTTTTATGTCTTTTGGGAAATGACAAACAAAAAAAATCAATTCTGCTAGATAAATTTATTTTTTTCTAAATTTACAAAATGAATATAGAAAGTATCATAGCAATCCTAGCAAATGTAGTAGCAATTTTAGTAGCTGCTAAAAACGATACACCTATATTTTCCCTTTTTAAAAAAACCTTTTTTTAACTTTTTTTGTCACCTAACTTTTTTACGTGTCACAAACTTTCCTTATTGAGTAAGGGATAAAGTTCAATAGTGATTCGAACCTGTGACACATTTTTAAGGAAAAAAATTAATTATTTTCAATTTCATTGTGTTCAAAAAAGCCAAATCACATTTAATTTTGTTTTACAAATAATATTGATTTGGAAACAGTTGACAACGCTTAAATTTTTAAGATCAAGTTAGTAGAATACTAAAACTTAATTCGCTGTTTAAGAAGTCAAATACCCAAACCCATTATTATGAGCAATGGTAATCAAGGGTTGAATGTTTTCTTTAAAGCGAGTGTAATCAAAACTTTCTTTACTACTCAAATCAGGAAATAATATTGACAATTCATAGGTTTATATCGCATATTGCAATATGCGATATGTGTATCAAATTTTATGAAAAAAACGCATAAAAATGGTTTTGCTTTTTGCCGTAATACATTTTATGACTAAAGCTTAATTCAAGAAATTGAAGGATTATTTTTGATTAACACCGCATTTTTGCGGTGATTAATATTTGTAATCACCGCATATTAAAGTATAAATTGAAAAGTGTTATTTATTTTCATTAACCCATTTAGCTGCTGGAACTTTGAATTTATCTCTCAAAACTAGCATGTCTTCGCTTACTTTTCTATCCAAAATTTTAGCGTAATGCTGGGTGGTTTTTAAGTTTTTATGTCCCAACATTTTACTTACGCTTTCAATTGGAACTCCATTTGTAAGCGTCACTGTTGTTGCAAATGTGTGTCGGGCAATGTGGAAGGTTAGTTCTTTGTTAATATTGCATGCTGCCGCTATTTCTTTGAGATATGAATTCATTCTTTGATTAGTCAGAATTGGCAATACCTTATTTTGATTTGAACATTGAGGATGGTCTTTGTATTTTTCGACTATCGTTTCTGGTATGGGCAACAATGGTATTTTGGAAGCACTCTCGGTTTTTTGACGGTGAGTAAAAATCCACTTTTCGCCATCTATACCATAATTTATATTGTTTGATGTCAAATTTTTAACATCAACATAGGCTAAACCCGTAAAGCAACTAAAAACAAATATATCTCTTACCAAAGAAAGTCTATCGATTGTAAACTCTTTGTTTATTAAACTCTGGATTTCATCTTCGGAAAGGTATTCTCTTTCAACTTCTTTTAATTTTGCCTTATAATTTGAAAATGGATTTTTTGTTATCCAATCATTATCTATACAAATTTTAATAATCTTGTGGAAGTTTTTAATGTATTTAACAGTTGTATTATTAGCGCAGTTTCTAACACTTCTCAGATAGAATTCATAGTCGGTAACAAACGCATAATCAATTCTGGTTATGTCAATATCGTCCACTTTATATTTCCATTTTAAAAAATCGACTGTATGTCTAAGTGATGTTTTATAACGCTCTAGTGTTCCTGGAGCGTATTCTTTGCCAACTAATTCTTTTATTTTGTTGTTGTGGTCTTGAAAGATAGGAACGAGCATGCGTTTGGTTTCTGAAAAACCAAATAATTCATTTTTTAAATTTTCAGAATTTAAGCTAATATCTTTTTTGAAAAGTCTCTTCTCTGCTTCTAAAATTTGATTTCTCAAATAATCAAGATGTCTATTAATTGTTCTAGCTTCTTCGGTAGTGCCTTTAACTTTACTGGCTCCTGAAGACCATTTATCAGGATTGATGTATTTGTTAGTGCTAAACTCAAATCGTTTGGTATTGACTGTAACTCTTGTATAGATTGGGCAAACTCCTAAATTATTGGCTTTTGCTCTCTTAATGTAGAAGAGAATTGATACGGATGTGTTCATTGTTGGTGACCTTAAAGTTAGTATTAAATTTATTCGATTTAACAACTACTCACAAGATGTACATTTTTTGAATATGCTTTTGAACATCTTATAGTAGTGGTGTTTCCATTGAGAGGTGTCACTTAAAATTTAATTTTTTAGTGACACCTTGAAAGACACCTAAACTTTGAGATTTAATGAATAATTTGATATAACCCTAAATGAAAAAACCCACTAAATAATTGAATTTAGTGGGTTTTATATTCATTTATATATTTGCTGGCAGAGAGGATGGGATTCGAACCCACGATGCAGTTGCCCACATACAAACTTTCCAGGCTTGCTCCTTCAACCACTCGGACACCTCTCTTTTTTTGTGGATGCAAAGAACAACAAAATTTTTCACTAAAAAAAGTAGAGTATTAATTTATTATGACATTTCGCCTCGCAACGAAGTTTCAAAAATAGTTTTGAAAACTGCTGGTGCCACTTTTTGACCTAAAAGACACATTAGTTTAGTAATTGCTGCTTCAGTAGTAATATCTTTCCCCGAAATAACACCTATTTCTTTCAATTGTGTACTCGTTTCATATTGTCCCATGTTTACGCTTCCGCCAGAACATTGGGTAACATTAATGATATACAAACCTTGTTTTGCCGCTTTTTTTAATACCGAAATAAACCAATCTTCGGTTGGCGCATTTCCAGAACCGTAAGTTTCTAGAATAATTCCTTTCAAATTGGGAATAGCAATAATCGATGACAAAATGGTTTCGCTAATTCCTGGAAACATCTTCACAATAATCACGTTGTCGTCCAGTTCTTTGTGAACCGATAACTTTTTACCGGATTGATTTTGCAATAAAACCGAAGTCATAACATTCAAATGAACTCCCGACTCGACTAACGCTGGATAATTTGGCGAAGTGAAAGCGTTAAAATGTTCCGCACTTATTTTAGTTGTTCGATTACCGCGATATAATTTATATTCAAAATAAAGGCAAACTTCTTGAACGACTGGTTGTCCTTTTTCTTGTAACGATGCAATCTGGATAGCCGTGATTAGATTTTCTTTAGCATCGGTTCTTAAATCGCCGATTGGAAGTTGCGAGCCTGTAAAAACAACAGGTTTTCCAAGGTTTTCCAACATAAAACCCAATGCCGAAGCCGAATAAGACATTGTATCCGAACCATGAAGTACTACAAATCCATCAAATTGCGCGTAATTTTCTTCAATTATACCACTAATAGCAATCCAATGTTCGGGATTCATATTGGATGAATCGATAGGTTTTTTAAACGAAATCGTCTCAATATTGCAATCCAATTGTTTTAACTCGGGAATATTTTGCAATAACTTTTTGAAATTGAACGACTTCAAAGCGCCAGTTTCAAAATCCTTAACCATACCAATCGTTCCACCGGTATAAAGCAAAAGTATGTTGGGTTTAGACGGCATTTTCGTATTTCATTTTGTTCACCACAGGATTGGCATACATCAGCAAGAAACTTTCCATCATTTGTGGATTATTCTCGTCAATTCTCATTTCTAAACGTCTTTCAAAAAGTGACTTTTCGTTTTCGGTATAAAAATCTTTATAGGTTTCCGATTTATGAAGTAAATCGTAAGCAATATAATTGGTTGGCCAAAGTTTGTAGGATTGCAAAATAGAGTCATCAATTACCTGTGCCAAAGCTTGTATTTGTTTATTACTATTATCAAATTCAGTTGAAATATAATCCAATTCTTTCTCCAAAATATCGCCTACATGAATATGAATGCGTTTCTTTTGCCCAATAATTCCACTGATTAGCGTAATAAAATCTTCATTTTTCTCTTTGATGTATTTTACAGCATTAGCTTCTGCCATCAATTGAGGCATTTTCAACGCATCAGTCGGATCATATTCATACGAAATCGAAACGGGAACGATTTTTATTTTTTTGAAATAATCGATTAAATTCGGCTCATCCGAACCCATTCCTAGCATTTTTAAAACACCCGAATGTGTCGCATCGTTTCCATCTTTCGTTCTTCCTTCGCGTTGTGCAATCCAAACCGAACGATTTTCACGCAATAACAATTGCCCAATATATTCCGACATCAATTTGGAACTTTCTAACAATTCTCTTGGTGGCAAACCTCTTTGAACCAAGAAGTTTCGGTTCAATCGTGATAATGTTTTTAAGAAATCTTTCTTTACTAAATTATCTCCAATTGCCGATGCCGTCATTACTAATCCGTGATCAAAAAGACTAACATTAAGTAATGATGTGTCTAAAATAATATCTCTATGATTGGAAATAAAAAGATAGGAAGTGTTTTTTTCTAGCTTTTCAAAACCCGAAGTAGTTAAACCTTCTGACGATTTTTGAAGTACTTTTTGAACCGATTGATAAATGAAATTACACTGAAAATCTCTTATAGAATGAGTTCTTTTTAGCTGTTCTTTCCAAATAGTATCATCAACATCTGGAAAGGTAAAATCCATTATCGCTTTCATCATCGGATGATTTACAGAATTGCAAATGGCTTCATTTACTTCAGCATCATAAAACGGACGAATAGAATCAAATTTTGACATTGTTTGTTTGGATTTTCAAAAAACAAATGAACAAAAAAAAACGCAATTAGACGTTATAAATACATTAAATCCCAAAAACTTGTTTGGAATTTTCGGAAGTAATCCGTGCTATTTCTTCTAATGGAAGATTATAAATTTGGGCTAATTTTTCGGCAATAATTTTGGTATAACTACTTTCATTACGTTTCCCTCGAAAAGGAACTGGAGCTAAATAAGGCGAATCCGTTTCGAGTACAATGTGTTTTAAATCAATTTCATTCAAAAACTGGTCAATCTTTCCGTTTTTAAACGTGGCAACTCCACCAATTCCTAATTTCATCCCTAAATCGATAGCGTGTTTTGCTTGCTCAAAATCGCCTGTAAAACAATGAAATATCCCGAATAATTCAGGTGATTTTTCACTTTCCAAAACCTCAAAAACTTCATCAAAAGCCTCACGACAATGAATATTAATCGCCAGTTTATACTTTTTTGCCAATTGAATTTGACGTTTAAAAGCTTCTTGCTGAATCTGCAACGTAGTTTTATCCCAAAACAAATCAATCCCAATTTCGCCAACGGCATAAAACTTTTTTGCTGCCAATGCTTTTTCCACATGAGCCAATTCCTGCTGATACGTTTCAGGCTTTACATAACACGGATGCAAACCCATCATCAAGAAAATATTCGACGGAAATTGCGCTTCCAAATCATACATTTTTTCACTATAACTGCTGTCGATTGACGGAACAAAAAAACGAGAAACACCAGCTTCAATGGCTCGTTCAATCATTTCGGTTCTATCATTTTGAAATTCTTCAGAATAAAGATGCGTGTGCGTATCGGTTAAAATTAGTTTCGAGTTCAAAGTTTCAGGTTTAAAGTTGCAAAGTTACAAAGTTTGCTATGGATTTTTGGATTACTTTTGACATCATTTTTGATTTATGAAAAACCTAGACGACGTTTTAAAAAAAGAAAAATACAAGAAACTAAAATTCAAAGTTTCCAAAACCCAGCATTTATTAATCAAAGCCAAAATAAACGGCGTAACTGGAAATTTCATTCTCGACACTGGCGCATCCACCAGTTGCGTAGGTTTCGAAAGCATTGAACTCTTCAATTTAGAAGCAGGAAAATCAAAAACCAAAGCTGCTGGCGCCGGCGCAACCGGAATGTTTACCCAAATTGCCAAAAACAACTCCCTAAAAATTGGTCGCTGGAAAACCGAAGAATTTCATCTGATAATCTTTGACATGACACACGTTAACGATGCACTAAAACAATACAAAGCCAAACCTGTTCAAGGAATTATCGGCGCCGATATTCTACTCGAAGGCAAAGCCATAATCGACTATGCCAACCATTGTTTTTATCTAAAATAAAAAAATTAGGAGCAAATCAGTAGGCATTCAATTAAACCCTTTTCCCGCTTTCCACTATATCTCGTTCCAAAAAACGAGATGCCGTTACAATCGGGGCTAAAAAGTATCCGTCTTTTGCAAAGTTGACATCTTTTTAACCGAATAAAACGCAATAAAAGTACTCAACAACATCAAAAAACCACCCAAAACAAAAGGCGAACCTGGAAATAAGAATGGTGCTTCATCATGGGTGAAAAAGTAAAAAGTATTCGTCATCATCGGCGGACCAACAATAGCCGAAGCACTCATTAAACTAGCCAACGTTCCTTGAATTTCGCCTTGTTCATTTGGTGGAACTTTCCCCGAAACCATCGATTGCAAAGCTGGACCAGCAATTCCACCTAAACAATAAGGAATTAAAAACACAAACATCATCCAACTTTCGCTAGCAAAAGCAAAAAGAAACATTCCAAAAGTATAAAGCGATAAACCAAGATAAATACTTTTTTCATCACCAAGTCTCGGGCTTGTCCATCGGATTAAACCACCTTGAACAATTCCAACTAAAAGTCCAACAACACCAAGCGAAATTCCAACCATTTTTTCATCCCAATTAAATCGGTACATCGTAAAAAAGCTCCAATTACTATGAACCGCATGCGAACCTACATATAGAAGAAAAATAGCAAAAATCAACCCAATCAACGATGGATATTTTTTTAATCGAAGCAATGCTCCAACTGGGTTGGCTCGTTTCCATTCAAAAGCTCTTCGGTTTTCTTTTGACAACGATTCGGGAAGAATAAAATAACCGTACAAGAAGTTTAAAAAACATAAAATTGCTGCGGCATAAAAAGGAACTCGCGAACCAAATTGACCTAATAAACCACCAACAACTGGACCAATAATAAATCCTAACCCAAATGCAGCACCAATCATCCCAAAGTTTTTCGCTCTATTTTCTGGCGTACTAACATCGGCTATATAAGCAGAAGCGGTAGTAATACTTGCTCCAGAAACTCCCGCAATAATCCGACCAATGAATAACCACGTAATCGTTGGAGCAAAAGCCAGAAGCAAATAATCTAATGAAAAAGCAAAAAGCGATAATAAAATGATTGGTCTTCTTCCAAATTTATCACTTAAATTCCCAATTAATGGAGCAAAAACAAACTGTGTTATAGCAAATGCAAACGTTAGCCAACCGCCATATTTTGCAGCTTCGCTAACATCGCCATTTATTAACTCAGAAATTAATTTTGGAATAACCGGAATAATAATTCCCCAACCCGTAATATCGATAAGCATCGTAATAAAAATAAATCCGATGGCTGCTTGTTTTTTATTTTGTTTCATAATTGTAAATTACAACTACAAATAAAAAGAAAATTCCCGATTAACTTCTTAATCGGGAATGTATTTATTTCTTTTCTAAAATAAGTTTTTCTAGAAGTGCTAAACGCTTAATCAACTCTTGATTTTCAAGCTTCAATTGCTCAATTGTATTTTGTTGTTCTTGTATTGCTTTTACAACTGGCGGAATAAAATCAGAGTATCGAATGCCATAATGGTCTTTTTCGTTTTTAGGTTTATCAATTCCACTGAATTTAAATCCAATTTCTGTAGCAGCTTTTTCTACATCTTGTGCAATAAATCCTGTAGTTGTCTCGCTTGATCCACTTTGAATATTATTGGATAGTTGAACATCATAAAATCTATTCACTAAATCTTTGTTCACTGTATAAGTTACTGGTTTCAGCTTTGTAATAAATTCTAAACCAGGGACGTTTTGAGCAATATTTTCTTTAAAACGACCATCGCTTAGCGTAGTCCAGCTCACTTGACCACCAATTGAAGTCACATTAGCATCACCAAGTCGAACTTGATTGCTTGCAGTGATTACACTAGATGCACCGACGGCTGTAGAGTTGCTAAAATTTGTACCTGTAGAAAAAGCTGTATTTCCCACTGCGGTATTATTTGTACCTGTGGTATTTTCAAACAATGCCTGAAAACCCAATGCAGTATTATTATTTCCAATAGTATTATTGCGAAGTGCTTGTACGCCAATTGCAGCATTTCGTTCTCCTGTTGTATTTGCAAATAAAGCATTAACACCAATAACAGAATTTTCAAATCCTGTTGTATTAAATCTCAAAGCATCACGTCCTACTGCAGAGTTGAAACTTCCAGTTGTGGTACTTCTCATAGCAGCATGACCAACAGCTGTATTTGAACCTGCAGTTGTACTCGAAGTCAATGCATTTCTACCTAAACCAGTATTTTGACTACCTGTAGTATTTAAAAAAAGTGAACCAACTCCAAAAGCACTATTTTCTTGTCCAGAAGTAGTGGAAAATAAGGTGCTTTCTCCAACGGCAACATTCAGTGTTCCTGTTGTTAATGCAGGTAATGTATTAGAACCAACTGCGGTATTTCTAATTCCAGTAACAGTTGCGTTTAAAGAATTTTGACCAAAACTTGTGTTATTCTCGCCAAGTGTTCCTGCAAAAATATTATTTCTTTTAAAAACAACATCCTTATTTTGGGTTGTACCAATAAAATTGATTGTTGGGTCAATGGTAGCATTTCCGGTTGTATTCCATACATTTAAATTCCCAGAATTAGCAGAATATAAAGCATAAGGAACACTTAATAATTCTGATGTGCCAGAAATAGTATAATTAGAACCACCAGTTGGGTCGCTTTCTACTTTCAAAAAAAAAGGACCTTGAGACCAATCAATTCCTGAAAAAGCACCAATTAGATTAGTTCCTGTACCAATTTCAAGACTAGCAAGACCGTTTGAATTTGTTGTCACGGAATGTGATTCCGAGAAAACTATTGTTCCGGTTGCTGTTTGTTTGAGCAACACTAATTTTAATACCTACAGTTGCGTTTACTATTAAATTCCCAGTTTCATCTCGAACAACAGATTGAAAACTCATTTTATTTGGTGCTTGTGCTATTAACAGTGTTGTAAATAGACAAAAAAGTAATGATGTTAGGTTTTTCATTTTTTAAC
>NZ_JACTAC010000046.1 GCF_014486675.1 Flavobacterium macrobrachii | reverse complement strand
TACGATTTTACAGATAACTCCATTTATAAAGAGGTAAAAGCTGTTCTAATTTTTAATGATAAAGAGTCAATATTTAAAACTTTTTTCGGAGAACAAGAAAATGAACCCGAATTTAAAGGCAACTCCATTTTTACAGGTGGTTTAATCGATATATATCAACAAACTAACAAGACAAAAGACACACTTGCAACCTACAATTTAATAGAAGACAACAAAATATTAAAAATTAATGAAAAGATTCCCAATTTTAACTGGAAGTTAGATTTTAATGACGAAAAAAAGATTGGAAACTATATTTGTAAAAAAGCGACAACAAAATTCAGAGGAAGAGAATATACAGCTTGGTATTATGAAGACATCCCTACTTTTTTTGGACCGTGGAAATTTAGCGGATTACCTGGTTTAATTATTGAAATACACGACAACACCAAAACATTTATCTGGAAATGTAATAAAATTGAAATACCAGCAAAAGAAAACATAGTAATACCATACAAAAAATATTCATCCATCAGCATAAAAGAATATGTCTTCAAAGTTAAAGAATATATGGATGAACTAAGATCTCGTGTTAAAAGAGTATTACCTCGAGGCGCAGAAGCAAGTGTTCCTAAAAATCCAAGGCGAGGTCTTGAATTAGTATATGAATGGGAAGAATAATCACAAATTACCTATTCTAAAGAAAAAATATTATTTGGCCAATAATTGAGGGATTTGTTTATTACCCAAACATAAAAATAAACTAGTGTCGCTCACACAATAAAATAGCAAAAGGACGAAATCTAACCACACAAGTCCTTAATGGTGTAAAATAATATAATAACGATGAAAAAAATAATGTTTTCTTTAGCATTTATGCTAATCGGTTCGTTTGCTTTTGCAAATAATTCAAAAAATGTAGAAACTAAAAAAATTCAAGAAGAATCTTTTGAAATTATTTCAATACAAGAAAAACTAGTTAATCAAAAATTAGTTGGAACTTGTTTTGTTTCAATAGGCGTTTATGATGAAGATGGTAACAAATTAAAAACAATTGTCTTACAGTTTGACAATGTTAGTTCTGCTGAGGATTGTGATACTATTGCTGGAATAGTTGACGATGTTTTAAGTGGAAGATAGTTTCTTAAAGAGTTCAAGAGATTTCTTGAACTCTTTTTAATCTTTTTCTCAATTTATTCGTTATAATTTATAATCAAGCCATGAAAAAAGCAATATTCAATTTAATTCTTCTTATTTCTTTTAACTGTTTTTGTCAAAACAAGGTCATAAACATTGAATATGAAATATTTTACAATACCGATTTGCCAAATACCCAATTTGCTAATTTGTATATCAACGAGTCTACAGATGAGTCTATTTATATAAAAAAAACAAAATCTAAAGAAAGTAGAGAAATAAAAAAAGAAGAAGACAATTCATTCACAATCAAATATAGCTCAAAAAACAACAGTAATCATATGGATTTTAAAAACAACACCTTAAAATCTATAGAAAGCATTTTTGGAGACGAATATTTAATCGAAGAAAAAATACCGTTACTTAAGTGGAAATCAATTGATGAAACCAAAATGATAGATACTATTTCTGTTTCAAAAGCTGTTTGCGAGTTTCGAGGCAGAAAATACATTGCATGGTATTCATTAGATTATCCCTTAAAATATGGTCCATGGAAATTGCAAGGATTACCCGGATTAATCTTTGAAGTCTATGATGAAACAAAAAGATATAATTGGATTATAAAAAAAATAAGTCATGAATTTATTGATGAAAATAAATTCATTGTTACGATAGAAAATGCTAAAAAAATTAACATTAAAGAATATCCAAATATTAAATACAATAACAATAGTATAGACCAAAAACTATTGACAAAACTTCCTAGAGGAACTTCTATTTCTAGTTCAGAAATAACCAGAAACGGTCTTGAAATAAAATTTGAATGGGAAGAATGAAAATAGCCATCACTTTTATCGTTACGTTATTATTTTTTTCGGTTCATTCTCAAAACAAAATCACTGGAGTTGTTATGGATGAAAAATCCGAAACCATACCTTCGGCTAGCATTATCCTAAAAGATAGCTCGGAAAAAATTATTGCTTATACTTACTCTGATGCTTTTGGAAAATATTCATTAAACACTGATAAAATAGGCGAATTTATTTTATCTGCAAACTCAATGGGGTTTGAACAAAAAAAAGTTAACATCATCATCAATAACAACGAAAATAAAATTTTTGATTTTACATTAAAATCAAAAACTACCGAACTTAACGAAGTTATCATTCATGCTGAAAAGCCAATAACTATAAAAAAAGATACCATAACTTTTTTAACTTCTGCATTTCTACAAGGTAATGAACAAGTGGTTGAAGACTTACTAAAAAAAATACCTGGATTAAATATTGATGATAATGGAACAATAAAAGTAGGTAATCAAGAGATTGAAAAAGTAATGATCGACGGCGATGATATGTTCGAAAAAGGATACAAACTACTTACTAAAAATATGCCGGTAAATCCAGTCGAAAAAGTTGAATTATACCAACATTATTCCAACAACAAACACTTAAAAGGAATTGAAAACAGCGATAAAGTTGCGCTTAACTTAACCTTAAAAGAAGATTATAAACGACAATGGTTTGGAAATACAACTTTGGGCTACGGATTATTTTCTGAAAATCGATATGAAGTAAAAGGAAACTTGATGAACTTTGGTAAAAAATCCAAATACTATTTTTTAACCAACCTCAACAATATTGGCTATGATGCAACTGGAGATGTTAACCATTTAATTCGTCCATATCGTTTTAACGAACCAGCAAGCATTGGCGATGACCAATCAGCTTCTACTCTATTGAGTATAGGAATGGACAAACCTAATCTTAAACCGAAAAGAGTGAATTTCAATAATGCCGAAATGTTGTCGCTGAATAGTATTTTCACACTTTCTCCAAAAGTAAAACTAAAAACACTCGGGTTTTTAAATACTGATGAAAATGACTTTTTCAGAAACAGTTTTCAATCCTTTTCCATCGGAACAACATCATTTGAAAACACAGAAGATTTCATTGGCAGAAAAACTCAAATTACAGGTTTTGGTAAAATTGATTTGATTTATGATATATCAAAAAACAAAACACTGGAATACACTGGAAAATTTAACAAAACCAACGAAAAAAACAGAAGTAATCTATTATTTAATAACGACTTACTGAATGAAAAATTAAAAAACAACAATCAGTTGTTTGACCAAAAAATTGTTTTTACCAATAAATTCAAAGAAAACAAAGTTTTCCTTCTTTCGGGTAGATATATTAGCGAAAAAACACCTCAAAACTATTCTATAAATCAGTTTATTTTTGAAGATTTATTCCCAGAAAATGCTACTAACACCAAGCAATACAGCCAAAATAAAATGCAATTTGCAGGAGTTGAAGCTCATATTTTAGACAAAAAGAAAAACGGCGACTTACTGGAAATTAAACTTGGAAATCAATTACGAATAGACAATTTAGACACTCGCTTTCAATTGTTAAACAACGATAATTCTCTTGTTTTTCCTGATGATTATCAAAACAGATTGACTTATACCTCGAACGACTTATACTTTTCTGCAAAGTATCGTTTTAAGCTTGGCAACTATACTTTAGTCACACAATCTGATTTTCATCAGTTATTCAATCAAACCGAAAACTTTGGGCAAAAATCCAATCAAAATCCTTTGTTTATTGTACCAAAAATTGGGTTAGATTGGGAAATTAATAAGAAGAATAAACTCGTAACAACCTATTCTTATAATACAACAAATGCAAGCGTTTTAGATATTTATTCAGGTTTTGTACAAACAGGTTTCCGCTCGTTTTCTAAAGGATTAGACGAATTTAATCAATTGAATTCATCAAGCGCTATTTTGAATTATACCTTCGGAAATTGGGGCGATCGCTTTTTTGCCAATACTTTTATGATGTATTTAAAAAGCAACGATTTTTATAGCACAAATTCCGTTATTGCCCAAAACTACTCTCAATCGGAAAAGATTATCCTAAAAGACCGTGAGTTTTTATCAATTTCAACAACTATTGATTACTATTTTAAAACCATCAAATCCAATTTAAAAATCAATCTTGGAACGACAAAAACCAATTTTAAAAACATAGTAAACAATTCTAATTTAAGGGAAATAAAAAACCTGAATGCTGATTATGGATTAGAATTGCGTTCGGGTTTTAAAGGATTTTTTAATTATCATTTAGGTTCAAAATGGAATTATAATCAAGTAAAAACAACTATCGAAAACTCGTTTACCAACAATATGAGTTTTCTGGATTTATCTTTTATTTTCAACCCAAAATTCAATGTTCAATTACAAACTGAACGCTACTTTTTTGGTAATTTAGACCGAGAAAACAACAAATACTATTTCCTTGATTTAGAAACTCGTTATATTGTAAAAGAAAATAAACTAACCTTTTCTCTTTCTGGCAACAATCTCTTTAATACCAAAACATTTAGAAATTATAGCATCAACGACATTAGCATTTCTAAAACCGAATATCGATTACAACCAAGATATGTATTACTAAAAATGGAGTATCGATTTTAAGTTTTGTGACAACTACTTCACCTTCGCGTTCTTAACTGCAGGAATTGTATGAGTTTCATAACCAGCAAAATCACGCAAGTACTTTTGGATTGAAGTTCCATAAGCATCTTTTTTCACTCTTGCGCCATTGGTTTTAAAGAATTTTTTAACCGAACCAATACCACCAAGATGTGCTGCAGCTAAAATCCCCGATTCGGTGATTTTTATGCCGTTAATTACTTTACCTTCATATTTAGTAATATAATCTCGCAGTTCGTATTTGTTCTTAGAAAGCAAGGTAACAAACGCCTTTTCTTGAAGTTTTGGATTGTTCAAAAAGTGTAAACTATCGTTAACTCCAATAGATTTAAGCGTTTCTGAACCAAACTGATATTTACCTAAATAGCCAAGTGTATTGACCTTATGATATTTTCCTTGTGATTCTTTAAAAGCGATAGCTTCTTTGTAGCCAATAAAAAACTTGCCGGTAAACGGAACGTTTAAATTAGTGTAATCATCGCTTTTTTGCGACGGAAAAACATAAAGTAATCCTTCGTCATTATCAGCAAAAAACCAGTCTGAGATTTGGGAATTATGAGGTTTAAAACCTGAACTTATAAAAGCAACTGTTAGTAGGATAGAGGTGTAAAATATACCTTTTTTTATCATCAAATTTAATTTCTCAAGCGCTGTCACCGACATGAAATTTCTGGTGCAAAGATACAACTAAAAAATATAAATCTGAATATCAACCACTTAAAAATACACCCAATGAAATTTCGTTCCGCCTAAACCCTTGATTTCAAACGTTGGAGCAGGAATTTTAATCGTATTAAAAACTGTTAAAATTGTCTTAATAAAATGAGATTTTGTCTCAATTTTGGTCAAATCAACGTCCAAACTCAAGTAAAATTGGCGGTATCTTTTATCAGTAGGAAGAAAAACAGTGTTAACAAACTCATCTTTACCAGTAATCATGCCTTCTGCTCCATAACCAACAGCAACGTTTAGCCATTTTGGAACCACTTTTGAAGATTTAAAAAACGAATGAATGTTAGCCGAAAGCCAATACGTTTGCCCGTTATAATCTTTCAAAATTTGTTCCGAAAAAGAACTCCCTAAAACATTTGGTCTTGTCGAAGCATAAGGTGTTGTATGAAAGGAGAACTTCGGTACAATTCGCTGTTCATCCCAAAGTAATTCTTGTGAAACAAACAATGCTGTTCCCGAAACATTGGCAACAACATCTCCAAGCGACGCACCCCAATTTGCCGAAAATCCATCAAAAACCTCAACCGCAGTTAGAAACGTTAATCCTAATGTTGAACCATAAAGTAGTTGTGATTTTTTATCGGCACCAGACCATTTCAAAGCATTGGCACCAAAACTTCCCAAATGATAAGCCGAAAAAACATGTCCAGCTTTGTCCATTTGCAACCATTCGGCATTATCGTTAATAAAATGAAAATCAGAACGCGGATAATCGGCATACCAAGCTTGATTTAAAGCTACCAAAGTCGCTGAACCAATGACCGCTTCAGAAACAATAACGGTATTCAATCGTTTTTTATGTAAACTATCGGAAGGTTTGAAAAATTTATCGAAGTTATTTTGGGAAAAGACAGTAAAAAAATTCAATAAAAAGACCAGAAAAAAATAATTTAATTTCATCAAAGTATTTTAACTGTTTTCAATAAAAATTAAATCTAATTCCTTGATAATTTTAAAATCGGCATCTGCAGTAATAAAAGGAATATTATAATGTATTGCTGTGGCTGCAATTATCGCATCGGGTAATTTAACTTTATATTTCTGTTTTAATTGAATTGCGCTTTTCTTTATCTCTAAATTAAAATCAATTACAAAACATTGATCAATAATTTTTTGCATGTTTGACTTTTGAATTTTAGAAATACTAAAAACACCTAGCAATTCCATTTCAGAAATAAATGAAATACCAATATTGTAATCCAAAAAAGTTTCAACTATTGGATTTCCTTGAGAAGTAAATATTAAAAAGTTTGTATCTGCTAAAAAATCAATCCCATTCATTTCTCATCTTTTTTTGAATAGAAAGTGCGTCACCTTTAATTGTATTTTTACCAAAAACATTTCTTAAAGATTTTTTAGATTTAGATTTTGCAAACTTCAACAATAATTTTTCAAGTTCTATTTTGGAAGTCTTATTTTTGATGATAATCGTCATACTACTTTTTATTCAAATTTACATTTATTTAGCTAATTTTCAACTATTTTAACATTATCTTTTCGTTCCTTGAGCGTTCATCCATTCAGAATATTTTTTTGCATTTACTTGATGTGCTTCATACGTAGCGGCAAAAACATGATAACCAAATTTTTCAACACTTGCACAAAAATAAATATAGTCGTGTTTCTCGGCATTTAAAACCGCATCGATAGCATCAACATCAGGCATTGCAATTGGTCCTGGAGGCAAACCTGTATTTTGATAGGTATTATAAGGTGAAGCGATGAACAAATCGTTATACAAAACACGTTTAATCACTTGGTTAAAATCGTTGTCTCTTAATTTTAAAGCATAAATTACGGTTGGATCAGCTTGCAAAGGCATTTCTTTTGCTAATCTATTCAGATAAACACCTGCAACGGTAGGTCGTTCACTCTTTTTAGCAGATTCCTTTTGTACAATAGATGCTAAAGTTATTACTTGAACTGGAGTTAAATTAAGCGCTGTGGCTTTGGCAATTCGGTCTTTGTTCCAAAATTTATTGTATTCTTCGAGCATTTTATCTCTGAATTTTTCCGCCGAAATGTTCCAATATACTTGATAGGTATTTGGTAAAAACATGGCAAAAACGGTTTCGTTTGAAAAGCCATTTTTTTGTAAAAAAGCAGTATCTCTAAACGCCGCTAATAATTTTGTCGTATCAGGTTCAATTTGAGAACTCAATCGTTCGCAAAGATTTTCCAATCGTTCTTGATTATTAAAAGCCAAATCCACTGGAACATTTCTTCGCATCGCACCAACTATTTGAAAGGTATTCATGCCTTTTTTTAGTAAAAATCGTCCTGGTTTTACATGGTCTGGATACGAACGTAGTTTTGCCATGATTTCAAAACTGCTCATGCTTTTTACATAAGGCGAAATGATTTTCTTGGCATCGTCATAGGTTGAACCTGTTGGAATTTCAACAAAAAATTCTTCTTTTTCTAGTTGTGTATTATTAGTAAAAAAAAGAAAAAAAACAGCCAAAACGGCTACTAAAAAAAGTCCGATTATGACTTTGATGATTTTTGATTTTTGCATTGTAAACGATTTCTATTTTTGATTGATTAATTGAAATAATGCTTCGTCAGAGAATTTTCCATTGTGCAAATTCCAATCTTTTTTCACTCCTATTTTTTGAAAACCAAAAGTAGCAAAAAGTAATAAACTTGCACTATTTTCAATTCCAATATTAGCATACAATTGATGTAATTGTAATTGTTTGAACGAATACGCTATCACTAATGAAAGTGCTTCTTTTCCAAAACCCAAATTTCGATTGGCTTCATTTTGAATAATAATTCCAACGCCAGCACGTTTATTTTTGGCATCAAAATCAAATAAATCAATCAAACCAATAGCTTCCGAAGTTTGATTTTTACAAATGGCTAGACGAAGTTGTTTCGCTTCATAAATATCTTGGTGCGCATTTTCTAGGTATTGACGAATAAGGAATTTGCTATATGGCGTTTGCGTATTGCTAACTTCCCACATAGTTTCATCGTTTTCAATAGCATACACAAACTCCAAATCTTCGGGTTCGAGCGCACGTAAAAAAATAGTTTGTCCTTTTAAAGTTATCATTTATAAAAATCTAAAATCATCAATCGTTATTCTTCAATCAAAAATCAACTTCGCCTTCAAAAACAAAAGTTGCTGGACCAATTAAATGCACATTACTGTAAATTCCATTGTTTTTTTCAAAAGAGACTTCAAGTTTTCCGCCTTGAACATCCAATTCGATTGTGTTTGCTGTTGTCTTACCTATTGCATTCATAGCAATTGCAACTGCTGTTACGCCAGTTCCACATGACAAAGTTTCATCTTCAACTCCACGTTCATAAGTTCGAACTGCAAAATGATTTTCGTATACTTGTTTTACAAAATTAACATTACTTCCCGCTTTTCCATACAAATCGCTGTAGCGAATTTTGGCTCCATTAGTTGCTACATCAAAATGTTCTAAATCGTTAACCAAAGTTACATGATGTGGCGAACCTGTATTTAAAAAAACATAATCCGATTGAATATTTACTTGGTCAACATCTTTCATTTGCAGTGAAACAATTCCGTTTTCAAAAATGGTAGCATGATGCAAACCATCCGTTGCAATAAAAGTAGTTTCATTGTTAATTACGTTCATTTTTTTGGCAAAAGCTACCAAACATCGTCCGCCATTACCACACATAGAGCTTTCGTTTCCATCAGAATTGTAATAAACCATTTTAAAATCTGTCGAATTGTCATTTTCTAACAAAATCAATCCGTCAGCACCAATGCCAAAACGTCTATCGCATAATTCTTCAATTAATTTGGTATTATTTTTGGGAAAAATATTTTGACGATTATCAATCATAACAAAATCGTTTCCCGTTCCTTGATATTTATAAAACTTAATTTTCATGGCATAAAGATATAAATATTAAAGAGAAGTTAAACTCTGTTAAACGAGCGTTAAAAGATATTTGTCAGATTTGTTAAAATTATAATTTTACTTTAAAATAATTCAAAAATAGTAAGCACAATGAAACAGTTATCAAGTTTATTTTTAGTTTCTTTACTTAGCGGCGCAACCACACTTGGTGCGTACAAATTATTTATCGAAAAAGACAATCGAAATTCTATTGTTACAACTTCCACCAATTCATTTGGACGAAATGTTGGTTTGAATGGCGAGGCGGTCGATTTTACCTCAGCTGCAGAAAATGCTGTACATTCAGTCGTTCACGTAAAAAATGTTTCGGTTAGAACGGTTTATAATCCAATTTTGGAATATTTCTATGGTTCGCGTGGCGGACAACAACAAGAACAAGTTGGAACAGGTTCTGGCGTTATCATTTCGGAAGATGGATATATTGTAACCAATAATCATGTGATTAAAGATGCAACCGAACTGGAAGTTACTTTAAACAACAACAAATCTTACAAAGCAAAACTCGTTGGAACCGATTCTAAAATGGATATCGCGTTATTAAAAATTGATGCCGATGAGAAATTACCTTATTCAACTTTTGCCGATTCTGATGCGGTGAAAGTTGGCGAATGGGTTTTGGCAGTAGGAAATCCTTATAACTTAAATTCAACTGTAACTGCCGGAATTGTCTCGGCGAAAGCCAGAAATCTTGACACACGCGGAATTCAATCGTTTATTCAAACCGATGCTGCTGTAAATCCAGGAAATTCTGGCGGTGCATTGGTCAACACTCGTGGAGAACTGATTGGAATTAACACTATGATTTCCTCGCCAACAGGAAGTTATGCTGGTTACTCGTTTGCTGTTCCATCAAATATTACTAGAAAAATTATTGAGGATTTAATGGAGTTTGGAAACGTTCAACGAGGAATTCTAGGAGTTGAAGGTGGCGAATTGAACAGTAAAGTTTCACAAGAAATTGGCATCGACGATACCGAAGGATTTTATGTTGAAAATGTGACAAAAAACTCAGGAGCTGAAAAGGCAGGAATAAAATCGGGTGACATTATTAAAAAATTGGATAACCAAAAAATAAATACTTTTGCTGAACTTTCAGGTTATATCAATTCAAAACGACCAAATGATAAAGTACAAGTTACGTTTGTTCGAGATGGAAAAACAAAAGTTGTTCCAGTTACTTTGGTCAAAAAAGAATTATTCAATACCGAATTCAAAGGTTTAGAATTAGAAGATATTAATTCATCTGACAAAAAGAAATACGGTATAGAATATGGCGTAAAAATCAAAGATGTTACTAGCGATGCTTTAAAACCTTATCAAAATCAATTGAAAGGAAACATTATTTTAAAAGTTGATGATCAAAAAGCAACTGATGTAGAAACCATTTCTACTTTTTTAAATAGAAAAGGTGAAGATAAAAGCATTAGCATTCAAATGATTAATAGAATGGGACAATTATCCCAAGTCATTATCCAATAATAGTTATGTGTAAAAGCTTGAAAAAACCAATCCATTCGTGGGTTGGTTTTTTTTATTTAAAAATTTTCACGAAATCGTTTTCGTTAGTAACTTGATTATACTATTTTTGCGCCAAAATTTAATTCACACAACTAAAACTTATCTTTTTATGAGTAATCACAATTCATACGAAAAAGAATTATCCTTTCAAGCAGACCGAAGAAAGGCTGGCGTTGAACTAATTAAAATCATCAGCGATTTATGGTACGACAAATCCATTGAACTAGTTCTTTTTAGAAATCAATTAATTGATAGAAACGTTAGTGACATCATTAATTTTCACGAATATGCCTGCGAATTTGTAAACAAACCTATCAATATTTTTGATTCAGTTGAAATTGCACAAGCTATTCAAAACCTGGATTTACCGCCATCGCGAATTGATATTGGAAAATTGACTTATGAATATCATCTAGAAGATAATAAATACAACGATAGCAAAGCTTTTGTTATCGACAAATTAAAAAATGCCAAAGAATTTAAAATCCAAAAACCAAAAGACGTTGTGCTGTATGGTTTTGGTAGAATTGGTCGATTATTAGCTCGTGAAATGATGAGTAAAATTGGAAAAGGACAACAACTTCGTCTTAGAGCAATTGTAACAAGAGATAAAAACGATGCGGTTCTTTTAGAAAAAAGAGCTTCGTTGTTACGTTATGATTCAGTTCATGGTGATTTTGAAGGTTCAGTTTCTGCTGATATCGAAAACAACGCTTTGATTATCAACGGAACAACCGTTCATATTATCACAGCAAATTCTCCTGAAGAAATTGATTATACACAATATGGAATTGAAGATGCATTGGTTATCGACAACACTGGTGTTTTCACTACAGAAGAAGCGCTAAAACGTCATTTGGTATCAAAAGGAGTTAATAAAGTATTATTAACTGCGCCAGGAAAAGGCGTTCCAAACATTGTTTATGGTGTAAATCACGAAGATTTTAATCCAGATGACGTTACTATATTTTCTGCCGCTTCTTGTACAACTAATGCTATTACGCCAGTTCTTGCCGTAATTGAAGAAACGTTAGGTGTTGTAAAAGGCCATATCGAAACCATTCATGCTTATACAAATGACCAAAATTTGGTTGACAATATGCACAAAAAATACCGTCGTGGTCGTTCAGCTGCATTAAATATGGTTATTACAGAAACTGGTGCTGGAAGTGCAGTTGCCAAAGCATTACCAAGTTTAGCTGGAAAATTAACTTCAAATGCGATTCGTGTTCCTGTGCCAAATGGTTCATTAGTGGTTTTAAATCTTGAAGTTGAAAAAGAAACTTCATTAGAAGAAGTAAATTCAATTATGAAAAAATATGCTTTAGAAGGAAATCTTGTAGAGCAAATCAGGTATTCACTAAACAACGAATTGGTTTCATCCGATATTGTTGGAACGGCACAACCATCAATTTATGATAGCAATGCCACGATTGTTTCTCCCGATGGAAAAAGCATCGTAATGTATATTTGGTATGACAACGAATATGGTTATAGTCATCAAGTGATTCGTCTTGCAAAATATATAGCAAAAGTAAGACGCTACACTTACTATTAATTGAATAAAAATTATTAGTTCATATCAAATCCGCTGTAAGTAATTATAGCGGATTTTGTTTTTTAATATTTTAAGACATAATTCTCCTCAATTAGCAAAAACATCGATTTTATGCCGTTTAACCACTAAAAAATACCGATTAAAAACACCTTTTAAGAAAAAAAGTAGGGTTTTTGATAAATTATTTGTTTACTAATTGAATAAAGTTAAACATTATTCTATATTATTGTAATGTCAAAAATCAAACTCCTACTAATGAAACAATTATTTTTTAGCATTACATTGCTAACACAACTTTCTTTTGCCCAAGATAAATCAAATATTAAAACGTATAGTTTTGGTCAAAACGGCATGGAATTAATAGCAAAATCTTCAAGAGATGTTGTTATTATAAGTACATTCAATGCAAAAATGTCCATTAGAGAAGACATAGCAAAAAAAGTATATTCTCTTTACTCAGAAAATAAGTTAGAAAACAATAAAAAATACACCATTTTTGGTGAAGAAGCTAACGTAACTGGAGTTGTATAATCAGAAAGAAAAACAATCTAATTGCGGTAGATTTCTATTACGAAAAAATAGAATGGTTTTCAGGACTTGTAGAGATTTATAAAAATATATTTGGATAAAAAAAAAGCTCAACTTAAGTTGAGCTTTTTTTTAAAATCAATATTTTAAGCTTTTCCAGCTGCGATAAGATTTAAAGCTGAACCAGCTACAAACCAGCCAATTTGACTAGCATTGTAAGTATGATTTGCTAAAATAATATCTTTTGAACCATCCGCATGAACAAATTCTAACGTTAATGGTTTTCCTGGAGCAAACTCGGTTAAATCTAAGAAATTAATTGTATCGTCTTCTTGAATTTTATCATAATCTGCTTCGTTAGCAAAAGTTAAAGCTAACATTCCTTGTTTTTTCAAATTGGTTTCGTGGATACGAGCAAATGATTTTACTAAAACTGCTTTTACACCTAAAAATCTTGGTTCCATTGCAGCATGTTCACGAGATGAACCTTCACCATAGTTTTGATCACCTACAACAATACTTGGAACTCCAGCTGCTTTATAAGCTCTTTGAACCGCAGGAACTTCAGCATAAGAACCTGTTAATTGATTTTTAACTGAATTAGCTTTTCCATTGAAAGCATTTTCTGCACCAATCAACATATTATTAGAAATATTATCCAAATGTCCACGGAAACGTAACCATGGTCCAGCCATTGAAATATGGTCTGTTGTACATTTTCCAAAAGCTTTGATTAATAATTTTGCTCCGGTAATATTTTTTCCATCCCAAGCATCAAATGGTGCTAAAAGTTGTAACCTTTCCGAAGTTGGAGAAACCACTACTTCAACACCGCTTCCATCTTCTGCTGGCGCTTGAAAACCTGCATCTTCAACATCAAAACCTCTTTTTGGTAATTCATCACCATTTGGAGGTAATAATCTAACTTCTTCACCATTGTCATTCAATAACGTATCGGTAATTGGGTTAAAATCCAAACGTCCAGAAATTGCTAAAGCAGCAACCATTTCTGGCGAGGTTACAAAAGCATGCGTATTTGGATTTCCGTCAGCACGTTTTGAAAAGTTTCTGTTAAAAGAGTGAACAATTGTATTTTTTTCTTGCTTGTCTGCACCTTCTCTATCCCATTGACCAATACATGGTCCACAAGCATTGGTAAATACTTTAGTTCCCATTTTTTCAAAAGCTTCGATAATTCCGTCACGCTCAATAGTATAACGAATTTGCTCTGAACCTGGATTAATTCCGAATTCTGCTTTTGGCGTAATATTGTTTTCAACCGCTTGATTTACAATAGAAACCGCACGAGACATGTCTTCATAAGAAGAGTTTGTACAAGAACCGATTAAACCCCATTCTACTTTTAATGGCCAATCATTTGCAGCAGCTTCAGCTTTCATTTTAGAAACTGGAGTTCCTCTATCTGGCGTAAATGGTCCGTTGATATGTGGTTCTAATTCTGATAAATTGATTTCGATTAATTGATCGAAATAGTGCTCAGGATTGGAATAAACTTCGGCATCACCTGTTAAATAATCGGCAACTTTATCGGCAGCATCAACTACATCTTGACGACCAGTTGCGGCTAAATATCTTCTCATTGAATCATCGTATCCAAAAGTTGAAGTCGTTGCTCCAATTTCGGCACCCATATTACAAATAGTTCCTTTTCCAGTACATGACATATTGATAGCACCTTCTCCGAAATACTCAACGATAGCTCCAGTTCCACCTTTTACAGTAAGAATATCAGCTACTTTTAGAATAACGTCTTTTGGAGCTGTCCAACCGTTTAATTTTCCTGTCAATTTAACTCCGATTAATTTTGGAAATTTTAATTCCCAAGACATTCCCGACATTACGTCTACGGCATCAGCACCACCAACTCCAATTGCTAACATACCCAAACCACCAGCATTTACTGTGTGCGAATCTGTACCAATCATCATTCCACCAGGAAATGCATAATTTTCTAAAACAATTTGGTGAATAATTCCTGAACCTGGTTTCCAAAAACCAATTCCATATTTGTTTGAAACAGAAGAAAGGAAATCAAAAACTTCTTTTGATTGAGAATTAGCTACAGCTAAATCTTTCTCTGCACCAACTTTTGCTTGAATTAAGTGATCACAATGAACTGTTGTTGGAACAGCAACTGTCTTTTTTCCTGCGTGCATGAACTGCAACAATGCCATTTGAGCTGTTGCGTCTTGACAGGCAACTCTATCTGGTGCAAAATCCACATAGTCTTTACCTCTTACGAAGGATTGAGAAGGATTTCCTTCCCATAAATGTGAATATAAAATCTTTTCAGAAAGTGTAAGTGGACGACCAACTAAATCGCGTGCTTTATCAACACGTTCAGCCATAGTTGCGTACACTTTTTTAATCATTTCGATATCAAAAGCCATAAATATTTAGGTTATAATGTTTGCAGTGCAAATTTACGAAAACGTTATACTATATAAAACTTTTTAACTGAATAAGTTATAAAAACAACACTTATTGCGAAAAGAACAATTTATAGTATTGTTTTTTATTAAAATCTGATTTTAAAGAATATAAATTATCAAAATTTAATTTTTATCCCTAAAATCTATAATTGGCTTTTCATAAAATCGGTATAAAAATGAGCTAAAAAAGTCTTGGTAAAAATTTATACACCAAAAAAAAGGAAGAAGAAAACAACATGAAACAAAAAAACAAACCAACGGATAATAATTGCAACGCTTCGGAAGTAACAGAAGGAAAATCGTGAAACTCTGAAATCACAGCAAAAACCATATATATCGAAAAAACAGCAATTAAAGCAGCTAAGGTAAAAGCAATATATCTATTTTGAAAAAAAATCTGAAAAATTAAAACTAGCATTACTACAAGAGCAAATGAGTTAAAATATTTAATTCCAAACCAATTTTCAAGAAACCAATATGTACTTAAACCAAGTAAAAGTAGTTCGGGTAAAATCGTTAAAGCTTTTTTCATTTCTCTGTTTTGATGTATCAGAAAACGAAAAAAAAGAAAAATTAGTATCTTCTAAGCTACTTATTTTTACAACAGTTTACTTACGATTGCTTCTTCGGTAATTCCTTCGGCATCAGCTTTGTAATTTTTGATAATTCTGTGACGAAGAATTCCTGTGGCAACCGCTTTTACATCTTCAATATCAGGAGAAAATTTACCATTGAAAGCCGCATTAGCTTTAGCAGCCAAAATCAAGTTTTGTGAAGCTCTTGGTCCTGCACCCCAATCCAGATAATTTTTCACAAAATCATTTGAAAGTGGATTGTTTGGACGTGTTTTACTAACCAAACTTACAGCATATTCAATAACATTATCGGCTACTGGAATTCGACGAATTAACTGTTGGAAATCGATAATTTCTTGAGCCGAAAACAGCGGATTTACTGTTACTTTTTCATCAGAAGTGGTGCTTTTTACAACCTGAACTTCTTCGTCATAAGTAGGATAATCCAATTTAATAGCAAACATAAAACGGTCGAGCTGTGCTTCTGGCAACGGATAAGTTCCTTCTTGCTCAATTGGATTTTGGGTTGCCAATACAAAATAAGGTAACGACAATTTATAATGTTGTCCGGCAATTGTTACAGCGCGTTCTTGCATGGCTTCCAGTAAAGCAGCTTGAGTTTTTGGTGGCGTTCTGTTGATCTCATCTGCCAAAATAATATTAGAAAAAATTGGTCCTTTTATAAATTTGAACTGACGATTTTCATCTAAAATTTCACTTCCAAGAATATCCGAAGGCATCAAATCGGGTGTGAACTGAATGCGTTTAAAATCTAATCCTAAAGCTTGAGAAATAGTATTTACCATCAAGGTTTTTGCCAAACCAGGAACACCAACCAACAAGGCATGTCCACCAGAAAAAATACTCAACAAAATTTGATCAACTACTTCTTCTTGACCAATAATCACTTTGCTAATTTCTTTTTTTAGCTCTATTCTTTTTTGAACTAATCGTTCTATTGCTGCTACGTCTGACATTGTCGATATTAGATTTTAAATAGTAGATATTTGAATTGGATTTATTTTTTCAACCAATTGTTGGTAAACACACAATCTTTGTATTCACCATTAATCTTAATATAGGTTTCTTTAATTTTTTCATCACTCCATTTTCCAATGGCTTTGAACTGTTTTTCTTTTAAGGCTAAGGCTTTAATTTTGGTATAATCTTTAGCATAATCTGCGGTATGTTCTTCAATTCTATTGGTAACTGTGATGATTTTATATTTTTTTCCAGCTCTTGGATCATCATCAAGTATTGGCGATGTTACTGCGCCACTTTTTAAATTAGAAACTTCACTATACAAACTTGGGTCCATTTTGGTCAACTCAAATTTTGTATCTTGAGTTTGCGGATTGATTAAAACACCACCGTTTGCTCTAGTTTCTTTTTCGTCAGACATAGTTCTGGCTGCTTCTGCAAAAGTAATTTCGCCATTTTCAATACGCTTTTTGATTAACATGATTTTTTCCTTAGCTTCTTTCAATGCTTGATCAGAAACTTTTGGCATCATTAATATATGACGTAATTCTACTTCTTGTCCTTTAATTTTTTCTACCATAATGATATGATATCCATATTCGGTTTCAAAAGGTTCCGAAATTTCACCTTCAGCAAGCGAAAACGCTACATCCTTAAACTCTTTAACGAATTGTGTTTTTCTATTTATTTTGTAAAAACCTCCGCTCGAAGCTGAACCTCTATCGTCAGAATAAATTACGGCACGAGTTTTAAAACTTGCACCTGCTAGAACTTCTGCTTTAATTTCCTTTAATCGATTGATTATTCGCTTTTTTTCATCATCGGTAATTTTTGGAGCAATTACAATTTGAGCAACTTCCATTTCAGCACCAAAAACGGGTAACTCATCTTTTGGAATAGACTTAAAAAAAGTTCTAGTTTCTTCGGGAGTAATTTCAACTTCGTCAACAATTTTGCGTTGCATTTCAGCTGTAAGTTTGTTCACTTTGATAATTTCAAACAATTCGGTTCTTAATTCATCTTCAGTATTTTTTTTGAAATACTCAAGCGCTTTATCCATTGTTTTTAATTGCTCTAGAATATAAGCCAACTGATCATTCAATTTTTCTTTTACCTCTTCGTCTTTGATAATAATACTATCTTGAATGGCATGGTGAGCAAAAAGTTTGTCTTCCATCAGTTTACCTAACATTTGACAACGAGTAATATCTTTTACTGAAGCATTTTGAGAAAGTTCTAGAAAAGTTTTATCGATATCAGAATCTAATATGGTATAATCGCCAACAACAGCAACAATTCCGTCAACTTTTAATCTTTTTGGCGTAGTAGAAACTTTTTTAGTTTTCACACTATCCTTTATTATTTCTTGTGCATTGGTAAAAAAAACACAACAAAAAACGGCAGCAACCGCTAAAGTGAATCGGCTATTTATAAATTTCATAATCCTTGTTTTTAATGGCATCATCAGTAATTTCTTTTTCAATTTTTTTAATCAATTCTAATTTTCTTTGATTAACAATCACTTCTTTCAACGTTGGTTTAATATATCCAAATGGCGAAGCTTGTTTCTCGTCAATAACATCTGTAACTTTTATTAAATACAAATCTTGATTGTCTAAAATTTGTAGTTTTTTTCCAGCTCTAATTATTTCATCTCTGTTCTCTGGATTTACAACGGGCAATTTACTATAAACTTGTTCCATTCCAACCCAAACACTATCATTAAATGCAAATTTCTTGAACTGCAAACTATAGGTATCCCAAAACTTTTTATCCTTTTTATTGAAGTTAAAAAATTTATCTCTTATCGTTGCAAGCTTTGGATTGTCTTTATCGATAGTGATGTATCGCATTCGAACCAACGTTCCATTTGCTTTAAAATTGGCTTTGTTTTCTTTGTAATATTTTTTCAATTCTTCTTCAGAAACAATGGTATCTACGGTTTGTTTTACCATTTCTTCCAAATAAGCTTTGGTATATAAATCAATTTTGTACTGCTTAATTAAAGCGTTGTATTCCTTTTGTTTACTTTCGCTCAAATTACGTTCGGCTGCTTCAATGAGTAATTTTTGGGTTGCCCATCGGTCGATGTAATTTTGAACCATCAAAATGCTATCTTGTTTTGAAGTTCCTGCTGGAACAAGGTTCAAAAAGTCTGATTTATACAAATAACTTTTTCCAACTCTAGCTACTGATTCCGGTTTTTGTTCTTGATTGAATAACTGACAAGAACTTAAACTCAGCAACAATATGGCTAGCAGAAATCGAATCATGTATTACTTTAATTCTTTTTTTACTTTTTCAAAAACATCATTGTTAACCTTGATATTAAATTCTTTTTTCAAGTTATCAACCCAATTTTGTTCTAAATATTGTTGATATTCGTTAGTTAACTTTCCTTTGCATTCTTCTAATGTTTTTATCCCTTCTGGTAAAACCTTATCGATAACCGTGATGAAATAATATTCTCCATCTTTAACAATATCCGAAGTACCTGTTTCCAATTTTATCCCTTTTGGCAACACTTGATTTCCTTCTTCAAAAGTTCCCGAGTTACTCATTACATTTATAACATCTTTGGTATTCAGTTTGTCTTTTATTTCTTGTGCCGAGGCTTTCTTTTTAATTAAACCTTGCACTTTTTTGATAATATCTTGTTTAGTTGACGAATAAATGGTTGCTTCAACACGTTTTTTCCAAAGATGATTTACTTTGGTTTCATCATAAAACTTTTGCAATCCGATGGTGTCGTTTTTTGAACGTTCCCAAATTTCTTTTTCCATTAAATCAAAAAGCAATAATCCATCGCGGTATTCTTCCATTACAAAAGAAAACTCTGGAAACTCATTTTCTAAATTAGCGTCATAATATTGGCTCAATTGTTCGTCTATAAATCGTTCAAAAAGTACTTCAACTGCTTTACCTATAGGCTTAACTGCTATTCCTGATTTTTGTTGTTTTTCTAAAAATTCTAAAAACGTTTTACCCGAAACTGGCGTATTTTCAATTTTTAAAACTGCTGCTGTAAATGTATCTGCATTAGTTGGATAAACCCATTTGTTTTCATAGTAATCATTAGTTACTAACTTGGCTAAAGCTGCATATTCTTTAGCCTCTTTTTTAAACTTATATTTCTTTCTAAGTTTATCGTTAAGCGAAGCAGTAATTTTTTTAGAACGCTCATCGCGACCAACTTTGGTTTCAAGCTCTGGCTTCATTTCATCAAGAGTTCTAACCGGATGTCTTTCGATTAATTTAACGATATGCCAACCAAATTTTGATTGAAATGGCTGCGAAATATCGCCTGAATTTTTCAATGAAAAGGCTACGTTTTCAAATTCTTCTGAACTCAATTGCCCTGAACCAAACTTGTTTAAAACGCCACCTTTTCCAGATGACGATTTGTCTTCGGAGAATTGCTTAGCTAAATCTTCAAATTTTTCGCCTTGATTGATTTTTTTATAAATATCATTAATGGTATTTTTAGCTTTTTCTTGATCGGCATCTTCTGGCTTTGGATTTAAAGTCATGATATGAGCAACGGTAACTTCGCCTCGATTTGGACGAATATCATTTACTTTTAAAATATGGTATCCAAAACGAGTTCTGATAATTTTAGAAACTTGACCTCTTGGAGTTGTAAAAGCTACATTTTCAAACGGATAAACCATTCTAAAAGCAGAAAAATAACCTAAATCGCCTTTGTTTTCTTTGGCCGATGGATCTTCAGAAAGTTGAGAAGCCAATTCTTCAAAGCTTTCACCTTTGTCAACTCGAAGTTTGATGTCTTGAATTTTTTTGTAGGCTTTTAAAGTGTCTTCTGGTGAAGCGCTTTCGTCAACTAAAATCAAAATATGCGCTGCTTTTACTTCTTTTTGTAAACGATTATAACCTTCTTCAATCAGTTCCTGAGTAATTTTTGTATCGTTAAAATAGTTTTTGGCTAACTGAGAACGATAAGATTTCAATTCATTTTGATAGGTCGAATTGTTTTGCAAACCTAACTTGTAAGCTCGATTTACTTTTAATTTGTAACCAACAAAAAGTTCCAAATATTGATTTAAGTCTTTTTGCGATTCATCTTTTACTAAATCTAAATTCTTTTTGTAAACTCTCGAAAATTCGTCAGTATAATAAGGTTTGTCATCAATAGTGAACAATACTTCTTTTGTGTTTTTTTGTGCATTGGCAGTGAAAGCCGAAAAAAATAAAAATCCGAAAAGCAGTTGTTTTAATTTCATTCTTAATTTCTTTTATCTAAAAAGTTTAATTCTAAAATGTTGTTTGATTTTTCAAAGTAACAATCAACAAAAGTAACAATTCAATCACATTATACAAGAAAGTGACTTACTATTAACAAAAATTTATTAACACATTTTTTGCTTTATAAAATCTTATCGTGCCTATAATTTTAATTACTGAAAAAATAAGTAGTATTTTTGCAACCAATTTGAAAAAAAATCATGAGTTTTTTAAAAGAAATACAACGCAGAAGAACCTTTGGAATTATTTCGCATCCCGATGCCGGAAAAACAACTTTAACTGAAAAATTACTACTTTTTGGTGGTGCTATTCAGGAAGCTGGTGCGGTAAAAAACAATAAAATAAAAAAAGGTGCTACTTCCGATTTTATGGAAATTGAACGTCAAAGAGGAATTTCAGTGGCAACATCGGTTCTAGCATTTAATTATAAGGACAAAAAAATCAACATTCTGGATACACCAGGTCACAAAGATTTTGCCGAAGATACCTTTAGAACATTAACCGCTGTTGACAGTGTTATCGTAGTAATTGACGTAGCAAAAGGTGTCGAGGAACAAACGGAGAAATTGGTTGAAGTTTGTAGAATGCGAAACATTCCGATGATTGTTTTTATAAATAAGCTTGACCGTGAAGGAAAAGACGCTTTCGATTTGATGGACGAAGTGGAGCAAAAACTTGGGTTGAGCGTTACGCCTTTGAGTTTTCCAATTGGAATGGGTTATGATTTTCAAGGAATTTACAATATTTGGGAGAAAAACATCAATCTTTTTAGTGGCGATAGTCGAAAAAACATTGAAGATACCATCGCATTTTCAGACATTAACAGTCCTGAATTAGAAAAAATTATTGGCGAAAAACCTGCTACAAAACTTCGTGAAGAATTAGAATTAATTGACGAAGTGTATCCACCATTTGAAAGAGAAAAATACCTTGATGGAACCTTGCAACCAGTATTTTTTGGTTCGGCGTTGAATAATTTTGGTGTTAGAGAATTATTAGATTGTTTTATCGAAATTGCTCCATCACCAAGACCAAAAGAATCAGAAACCCGATTAGTAAATCCAGAAGAAGAAAAACTAAGCGGTTTTGTATTTAAAATTCATGCGAATATGGATCCAAAACACCGCGATAGATTGGCATTTGTCAAAATAGTTTCAGGAACATTTGAACGAAACAAACCATACACGCATGTTCGTTTGAACAAAAATCTGAAATTTTCTAGTCCAAATGCATTTTTTGCTGAGAAAAAAGAGATTGTTGATATTTCTTATCCTGGCGATATTGTTGGGCTTCACGACACTGGGAATTTCAAAATTGGCGATACATTAACCGAAGGCGAAATCATGAGTTTCAAAGGAATTCCAAGTTTTTCTCCAGAACATTTTAGATACATCAACAATGCCGATCCGCTAAAAGCAAAACAATTAGACAAAGGAATTGACCAACTAATGGACGAAGGTGTTGCGCAGTTGTTTACGCTGGAAATGAATGGAAGAAAAGTAATTGGAACCGTTGGGGCACTTCAATATGAAGTTATCCAATACCGATTAGAACACGAATATGGCGCAAAATGCAGTTATGAAAATTTCCCCGTTCACAAAGCGTGTTGGGTGAAACCAAATGATGCCAAAAGCGAGGAGTTTAAAGAATTCAAAAGAATTAAACAAAAGTTTTTAGCACATGATAAGTATGGTCAATTAGTTTTCTTAGCCGACTCTGACTTTACCATTCAAATGACACAATCGAAGTTTCCAAATGTAAAATTGTTCTTTACATCGGAATTTGAGTAATTTTAACTAAAAAATTTCACAGTTTGAAAATGATTACTATATTTACACTCTGAAATTCAAGATATATGAAAAACATTTTCAAGTTATACCTTTTGTCATTCTTTTTACTATCAGACTTTGTAATGTTTGCTCAACCAGGTGATGATGACGGTGGTGGTGGTCTTGAAGACGTAGATCCAGCACCTGCCCCAATTAATAGTAAATTAATTTACCTAGCAGCACTAGGAGTTCTGTTTGTATTGTATAAAAAAAATAAGAAAACAGTTTAATAAAATATAAATTAAAAAATCCCGCTAATAAAATTAGCGGGATTTTTTTTACCTTGTCTTGTCCTGAAAAAATTAACTAAATAACAAATAAAATGCCAACAAAAAAACCTGCCATAAAATGACAGGCTTTTTTAGTAATAAATTATTATAATTTATCTAATCACTTTTTTAGTAACTATTGAACCATCAACAGTTTTAATTTGTACAAGCAATACCTCGTTAGACAATCCTGCTGTAATGGTAGTTTGAGCAGCATTGATCCCTTGTTTTTCAACCAACAATCTTCCTCTAACATCAAATACTTTTACAGTACCCATTTCAAAGTTTCCAGTAGTAATTACAAAATCATTAACTTGGTTTTTATAAATAACAACTTGTTTTTCGGTTAACACTGGAGTATCAATCCCCAATGCGCTATCTCTATAAACCACTTCAAATCGATTAGCAAAACTTCCCGCTTCCGAAGTAAAACTGTAAGCGCCTTGAGATAAATTATGTAAACTTGAAAATAAATTATCTTTTAAATAAATAGATTGTCCATTAGCAAACACACCTCTCGAACGATCAATAGCAATACTATAACTACCTGTAGCTTCAACTTTCAAATGCATAGGAACAACATCAGTATCAACAAAAGCAGCCTTACCTTGAATTCCATACTCTTGACCATCAATTAAAGAACTCAAGCTTACTTGTGAAGTACCAACATTTTTACCATCATAACGGTCTAAACCATTAGAAGCATAATCTTTATAACTTACAACCGTTTGAGAAAATGCACCCTCAGCATTCGTTAAATTCAACCAATAAACATCTTGCGTGTTGTTTTGACGGAAGAATTGATTAGCAGTATTAGCTACTCGCTGACCATTATTAAATACTAAAGCAGTTCCAGCTCCAGTAGCGTCAACAATAAATCCTTGACCAGTTCTAATCACGTTTTGTGGATCAAAAACTTGCGATTGACCATTACTTTGGAACAATCCATCGTTCCATTGGCAGTAAGCATTATTAGATGTATTTCCATTAGTCTCTCTCCAAAAATACAATGAAGTAGTAATGTTAGCAGCATTATCATCTACAAACGTTTCCATACTAATTGGCGAAGGATAAGGGTTACCTACTAAGTTAAATCCAGTTCCTGCCAAACTCATTGTATAAGTAATATCACCACTGTTTGGAACACCAGCAAACTGTCCAGCAAAAACAGTTGGAGCCGTTGGATGATTCCATGGCGTACGAATTAAATAGCCTTTTGCAGTAGCAAACAAAACATTATTAGTATCAGTACCATTAATTCCATTTGGTGCAACTAGTGGCGATGGTAATTGTAATCCTGTCAAATTAAACCCAACGGAGTTGCTATATAAATTAGTACTAGTGTTATAAGTATAAAAACGATTTGGCAACGTAGTTGGCGAAAAAGCATACAACCCTTGTCCAGCTACTGGCGATGACCAAAGCGTATAATCTTGTCTTAAAATAGCGGAGCTATTTCTTCTAACAGTTATAGAACCTGTGTTTAAATTTGAAGTTCCACCTTGCATCAACACTCCATTGTTTTCAACCACAACAGCACTTGAAGTCAATTCATTCTTCAAAGCACCTACTACAGTAACTACATCACCCGAACTAACCGTTAAAGAACCTCCTGTAGTTACCGTCAATGATTTTGCAGTAAACTCACCATCATCTGCGGTAACATAAGTATCAGCTATTACAGCATCAATAAGATTAGTTGGTCCACTTACATTAGACCATGCACCACCAGTCCAAGTAACCGGAGCATAACCTGTAGTAGCCGAAATTTCATTTGAATTAGCAGTTTCAACCAAACCACTAATAGCGCGAACTACATAGTAATAAGTAGTACCTTCATCCAATCCTGTAACGTTATAAGAAGTTGTATTTCCTACATTTTCATTTTGCAGAAAATACACAACGGAAGTTCCACCATCAAAAGTATGCGAACCAAGACCTGAAAATGTGTCTGTTGCAAAACCATTCCACTCTGTTGAAGGAGTAAATGTCGAAGGATTAACAGTCACACCACCTAAAACAGAACTTTTCCTTCTAATAGTATTATCTGCTGTACTAATAACACCTGTTCCCCATTCACTTCCTGGATCTTGACCAATCTTACCAATAATGTCGATTTCAACTGCTCCACTAGCAATCGTGGTTCCTGTTACATCAGCAGTGTTATACAAAGCCAAAGCATCGTTTCCATTGAAGTTTAAAGCACCACTATTACTAGTCAAATCAGCAAAACCAAGTAAAGTTGCTCCTGAACTACTGTTTGCTACTACATAGGTTTCACCATCTGCAATAGTTCCACTCAATACTAAAGCAAAGCGTGTACCTGTTGTTCTTGTAGCTCCATTATTAAATTGAACAAGAGTATAGTTAGACAAATCAACACTAGCACCTGTACCATTATAAATTTCAATAGCTTTATTATTACTTGAACCTTCAACATACTCTGATATAAATATATCAGTAGCTACAACATTATCTTTTGTATAAACATCTATTTCATAACTTGTTGCACCGACTACAGCATTCCAATTAGCAGTAAATGAACTAGTACCTACACTCGTTGCAGCAGTTGCTACAGGAGCAACTACAGTTCCAGTACCTGTAATAGCAAAACTATAAGTCCCTTCATTGGCATCATTGCTATCAATCAATACAGTATTAGTATCAACACCAGCTACCGAAGGAGCAAACGTAATTTGAAAAGTAGTAGAACTACCTACACCTACTGGAGAAGTTGGCTGTTGAGTAACACTAAATCCATCTACCTGATCTAACAATACAGCCGGAGAACCTAAAACTAAAGGAGCATCGCCTGTATTTTGAATAGTATAAGTTCTAACAATAGTGTTTGTAGCACCTATTGAACCAAAATCGGTATGATCAGCTAAAGCTGGCGTAACATCTCCACTAACAATCGAAACGGCATTACCCGTTACATTAATCTCTGGTTGCGGAGCAATACCAAAACCAGTAATATCAAAAGTATATACACCTTCATCAGCATCATTACTACCTATTAAAACCGTGTCATTCAAAGCACCATTAGCCGAAGGGTCAAAAGTAATCTGAAAAGTAACTGAACCCGCAGGAGCAACTGTTGTGCTTGATGGCTGCGCAGTAACCGTAAAATGAGTACCATTAAGAAGTACTACCGGAGTAGCATCAAGAGTTAAAGTACCTGTACCTGTATTTTGAATAGTAAAGGTTCTAACTACAGAACCACTACTCGTAGTAACCGAACCAAAATCAGTATGATCAGCTGTAGATGGAGTAACATCGCCATCGACTATAGTAGTCGAATTACCTTGAACATTAATCTCTGGAGTAGCTACAAAACCAACCCCAGCAATAGCAAAAGTATATTCTGCCTCATCAGCATCATCACTTTCAATTACAAGTTCATCGTTAAAAGTTCCTGCCGAAGCCGGATCAAATGTAACTTGGATTGTAGTACTACCAGCAGCAGCAACACTCGATGCTGGCGCACT
>NZ_JACTAC010000045.1 GCF_014486675.1 Flavobacterium macrobrachii | reverse complement strand
TATTTATATAATTTCAAAGTTTTTGTATTTGTGTGAAAAATTTAAAACAAAAAATTATAACTTTAAAAAAGCAAAAAAATGCGGTTATTTTAGCGCATTATTATCAAGAACCTGAAATTCAAGAAATAGCTGATTATGTTGGTGATAGTTTGGGTTTGTCACAAGAGGCTACCAAAGTTGAAGCTGATATTATTCTTTTTGCAGGTGTTCATTTTATGGCAGAAACTGCTAAAATTTTAAATCCGACTAAAAAAGTTATTCTTCCTGATTTAGAAGCTGGTTGTTCTTTGGCTGCTTCATGCCCACCACATCTTTTCAAAGAATTTATTGAATCTCATCCAAATCATACTGTTATTACCTATGTGAATTGTTCAGCAGAAATAAAATCTCTAAGTGATTTAGTCTGTACTTCTTCTAATGCATTAAAAATTGTAGAATCAATCCCTAAAAATATCCCAATTATTTTTGCACCTGATAAAAATCTAGGTAAGTATATTATTCAGAAAACAGGAAGAAAAATGCTACTTTGGGATGGATCTTGTGTGGTTCATGAAGCTTTTTCATTAGATAAATTAATTGAACTTCATAAAAAAAATCCTGATGCAAAAATAATAGCTCATCCTGAATCTGAAACTCATATTCTTGAAACGGCGAGCTATGTAGGTTCAACTTCGGGAATGATTAATTATGTAAAGTCTTCTCCGAGTGATAAATTTATTGTTGCTACTGAAGCGGGAATTTTATATAAAATGCAACAAGAAGTTCCGAATAAAGTTTTGATTCCTGCACCTTCTCAAGAAGATAATACTTGTGCTTGTAGCGAATGTGGTTTTATGAAGATGAATACTTTACAAAAAGTATATGACTGTTTGCTTAATGAAGTTCCTGAAATTACCATTCCTGAAGATGTCAGAATGAAAGCACTGATTCCAATACAACGGATGCTTAAATTATCCTAAAAATGATACAAACTGATTATTTAATAATAGGTTCTGGAGTTGCTGGTTTGACTTTTGCTATTAAAATTGCTACTAAGTTTCCAAACAAAAAGATTACAATTGTCACCAAATCTAGTGAAGATGAATCAAATACTAAATATGCACAAGGTGGCATTGCCATTGTTCAAAATAAGTTAGATGACAATTTTGAAAAGCACATAGATGATACCTTAGTGTGTGGAGATGGCTTGTGTGATAAAGATATAGTTTCTATGGTCATTACTGATGGTCCAAAGCGATTAAAAGAGTTAATTGATTGGGGAACAAGATTTGATCAAAACGAAGAGGGTACTTTAGATTTAGGGAGAGAAGGAGGGCACTCTAAAAATAGAATTGTTCATCATAAAGATCAAACTGGATACGAAATTGAGCGAGCTATTTTAAAACAAGTTCATACGAAAAACAACATTGAGATTTTTGATTTTCATTTTGCACTTGAATTAATAACAGAAAATAATTATTGCTATGGTGCTTATGTTTTAAATGAAAGAACTAACAAAATTTCAATTTTTCAAGCAGAATTTACTTTGTTAGCTACTGGTGGAATAGGTCAAGTTTATGGACATACGACTAACTCGTCAATTGCAACTGGTGATGGAATAGCTATGGCAAATAGGGTTAATGCTACTATAGAGGAAATGGAATTCATTCAATTTCATCCCACTGCTTTATATAATAAAACTTTTTCATCAACATTCTTAATCTCTGAAGCCGTAAGAGGTTTTGGAGGATATTTGCGAACTAAAAATGGTGAGCGTTTCATGATGAAATACGACAAAAGAGGTGATTTAGCATCTAGAGATATTGTATCACAAAGTATTGAAAAAGAGTTGAAAAAATCGGGTGATGCATGTGTTTTTTTGGATTGTACTCATTTGAATATGGATTTATTCATCAATCATTTTCCGATGATATACAGTAGTTGTAAAGCAATTGGAATAGCTATTGAAAAAGATTGGATTCCTGTTATTCCAGCTCAACATTATTTGTGTGGCGGTATCTCGGTAAATAAAAACGGACAAACTTCAATAAACAATTTATTAGCCTGTGGAGAATGTTCTCGAACAGGTTTGCACGGAGCAAATAGATTGGCTTCTAACTCTCTCTTAGAGGCATTAGTATATTCAGATAGAATTTACAATTTATTAGCAAGTTTAAACCATGTAGAACTGAGAGAGAGTAAGCTTTTTCAAAGTTGGGAAAATTGTAACTCCGAAAACGCAAATCAACAGCTAGTGATAAAAATGAAAAATGAACTCCAAATTTTGATGCAAAAGAAAGTTGGGATTGTACGAGATGATTCGGATTTGATAGAGGCAAAAAGGCAACTTGTAACTTGGAGCTATGAATGCATCAGAATTCAAAAAGAATATAAAATTACTAAAGAGTTTTATGAACTTAGAAATATGATAGAAGTGGCTCTTTTAATTGTAAGAGCATCTATTAAACGAAAAGAAAATAGAGGAACATTTGTAAAAGATGTCATTTTATATCCCACCAATTCTAACTAATCTTACTAAGATAATATTGAAATTTAAGTTTCATCAATATTTAGATTTTTAAATATAGTATTTTGAAAAGCAGAGCATTACAATTATTTTGTAAATTAAACGAACAATTAAATTTTGCAGATTTAGAAATAGATAATCCCATTCAAAGAAGTGAAAGTGCAATTAATATAATTGTAAATTCAATCGAAAAATTAAAGATAATTTTCGAAAAAGAGAAAAATAAATCACAAGAAATAGAAATTGATTTCTTTAAAAACATCAAACCTAAGTTTACTTCAAAACTGATATATTACAATGCAATTTTCAAAATTGAAACCAAAAAACCCCATGGTGGCGAACGTATTTTAAAAAAATATCTAAACAATGAGTTAGACAAACTAAAACGTTATTTTGATAGCAATTTAGACTTTTATCGATACTATCGTACAGGTAGTAATTATTTAGATATCAAATATTTCACTAGAGGAAAAGTTGATATTAAAATGGCTTTAGACAGCTTCTATTTTGAGGCAGACCATTCGTTTTCTACTTCTCATGATTTTAAAGTGGCTAAAATTATGGCACATGATTTAATTCAAGTGTATTTGGAAGATAAGCTATTGATTATGGAAAATAGAGAACCAAAAGAGAAATCACAAGTCAATCCCAAGATAAAACAAAATTGGACGGGCTCTAAGGTCGCATTAATAGAGCTTTTGTATGCTTTGCATACCGAAGGTGTGTTCAACAATGGATCATCAGATTTGAAAGATATTGCGGAGTATTTTGAAAACATATTCAACATCGATTTAGGGCAATACCACAGAGCTTTCCTTGAAATTAGAATGCGAAAATCAGACCAAACAAAATTCCTAAACTCATTAAAAGAAAAATTGGTTAAACGTATGGAAAACACAGACGACTTACTTTAAGACCAATAAATACAACACTTTGGATAAAAATCAATCACAACTTGTGATTGACTTGTGATTTAAAACTATTCAAATACTACAATTTTGTACCATAACAATCTAAAACATACGTTATGGCAATCGAAGTTATTACTCGCGAAGACTTAAACGAATTCAGAAGTCTTCTTTTGAACGATTTAAAAGAAATCATTCAATCCAAACCGCAGCAAACAAAACAGTGGCTCAAATCCAATGAAGTCCGTAAGCTGTTAAACATTTCTCCAGGGACTTTACAAAATCTCCGCATCAACGGCACACTTACCTACACCAAAGTTGGCGGCATCATGTATTATGACAATTCAGATATTGATAAGCTATTAAATGGAAATAAGGTAAATGCCTTACCTACTCTGTTCAAATAATTTTTGCAATTATGAATTATATCAAGCACCTAACTGGTTTCTTCGAAAAAGTAGCCATTGATAAAACATTAAATCCAACACATGTTAGCTTATACATTGCCTTATTCCAATTTTGGAACTGTAACCGCTTCAAAAATCCTATCAGTATCAATCGAGATGAGGTAATGCGAATAAGCAAAATCAGCTCCAAAGCAACCTATCATAAATGTCTGAAGAACTTGCATAGTTTAGGTTATATCAACTACGAACCATCATACAATCCATTCAAAGGTAGTCATGTCATTTTATTCAACTTTTCAGAAGATTTAAAACCGCTGCCAAAATCCGAAAGAAAACCAAAAAATGAACCACTTAATGAACTTGTATCTGAACAAGCTTTGAACAAGTCTTGTACTAGTAGTGAGACAGGTACTGAACAAGCAGTAGTACCTTCTATAAACTATATAAACAATACAAACATTTTAAACGATAAAAACGTTTCAAACTTGGAAAAGCTCACAAAAAATTTTGAAGAAATAAATAATTCCAATTTAGAAAATGAAAATTCAAAAGAAGAAAAAAGTTCCGCGAAAAAAGAAGAAAAGTTACATCCGTTAATCGAAGAAGTTAAAACCTATTTCCAAGAAAATAACTTTCCGGAACAAGAAGCTCAAAAATTCTTCAACTATTTCAAAAGTGTTGGTTGGTTAGTCGGAGGCAAAATACCAATGGTCGATTGGCAAGCAGCAGCACAAAATTGGATGATTAACGCACCAAAATTTATTTCAAATGCAGAACAACCCAACAGAGCAAAACAACTCAACACAACAACCGACAAAGACTATTCAGAGCCATTATAGCTATGATGAGGTTATCATTTGGTTAGAAAACAAAGGAGTTGAACTATACGGCAATCATTTCAAAATCATTGAAACCGATTATTCAATAGTTTACAAGCTAATTGCGTATTTCTTAAAAGACGAACCAACATGTTTTCAATACGGTATAAACCTCAACAAGGGAATTCTATTAACCGGACCAATCGGCTGCGGAAAAACATCATTGATGAACTTAATGAAATACCTAACAGCAACAGAACATAAATTTTTCGTAAAACCGTGTCGAGACATAAGCTTTGAATTTATCCAGGACGGCTACCAAATAATCCACAAATACAGCATCGGCAAACTATATCAATCAGAACCAAGAACCTATTGCTTTGACGATTTAGGAACAGAAAACAACTTAAAATACTTCGGAAACGAATGCAATGTAATGGCGGAAATCCTATTAAGCAGATATGATCTATTCATCTCAAAAAAACTAAAAACCCACATAACCACAAACCTATCAGCCACAGAAATTGAAAAAAATTATGGCAACCGAGTTTGCTCAAGATTAAGGGAAATGGTCAATTTGATAGCATACGATAAATCAACACCAGATAAACGCTAACGTCAGTTCGAGTGTTTCTATAAAATTGTGACTAGCTATTTTATAGAAATGTATCGAGAACCTTTCAAATAAACGAATAACCAAATGAACCAAATAAACAACTTTTGGAACTACTTCCAACAAAACAACTTCGTTTTCCTACTCCTAAACGAAATCCCAAAAGACGAACTAAAAATCCATTTCGATAAACTTATCGAAATGCTCCATCAATACAACCAAGACCTGGATATCATCATCAAAAACAAAACAAAAGGAGGTGAATTAATTATCACCGCAAACGGAAATCCTTACCTCTTCAAAGAAGTAGAATTACTAGTCCATCATGCACCAATTGTAGAACGTTGGAAAATAACTGCATTCCTCCAACCCGAAACCAACCTAACCAAATACGAAATTGGCACCGACAAACCACTAGAATATTACGGCATCACTTTGCGAATAAGCGAAATGTATTTCATCCCATTAGAAAACCCAAACAAACCAACCGATTTAGGTATAAAAGTGTTACTCAAAAACTACATTATCCATAAAGAAAACTCAAGACTTCGCGAAGCAGTTTACGTTCATATTGAACATCTAATTGGAGAAAAATCATTTGCCAATGATATTGCTTTTATTGAGATTGGACAATGGGAAGGAGACAATGAAAACCAAATTGAATTGTATAATTTAAAATCTTATATCGACATTGAAATGGACAATTAAGTTTCGGCAATAAATCCAATTTACTGCCAAAACTTAACAAATGCATCATTCGCAAAATACGGCACAAACGTGTCCCAATTATTTACCAAATTTGGGACAAAAAAATAAATTAACTTTCGGCAATAAAACTATTTTACTGCCAAAACTTAATTTTTTAAATAAAATGTAGTATCTTTCACAAAATTTAAAAACAAAGTGACAAAAACGATAGAAAATACAATTCAGAGTTACTTCAAATCTTTAAACCAAATTTCTAGAGAAAAGCTTGGTAACTTAATCAAAGAAGACTTTCCGGAACTTTCGGAAGGTACAATTACTGTTTATCTATCAAAACTAAAAAAAGCGGGTATAATTAATAATCCGGAAAGAGGAGTATATTCCATTACCGACAAGCAAATCTTTAATCCAGAAATAAACCAAAACCTAAAAAAAATATATAATAAAATACACAAGGAATTTCCATTTATTGATGTGTGTGTATGGAATACCAAATGGCTAAACGACTTAATGCGACACCAACCATTCAAAAATTACACTATCATAGAAGTTGAAAAGGAAGCTGAAGAACAAATATTTAATGCAATTAGTGAATGGAATAAAAACGTCTATTTCAATCCCAATGAAGAAATTTTGGAACGTTATATAAGTTCAAATTCGGAGGAAGTTACCATAGTTAAAAATTTAGTGACAGAAGCTCCAACAACAAAAAACAATAAAACTACAATACCTACACTAGAGAAGTTACTGGTGGATATCATTATTGACAAAGAACTTTTTGCAGCCCAACAAGGTGAAATCGAATTTATATACCAATCCGCTTTCAAAAAATACGCGATAAACACCGCAAAAATGAAACGGTATGCCATCCGAAGAAACAGAGAAACGGAATTAGAAAAAATAATAAATAAAATCTGGGCCAATGATTAACAGCGAAACCCATACTATTGATTGGATTTTTAACTTAAAAAATAAGTTAGGAAGACGCATCGACCCTAAATTAATCGAAAAAGTAGTTTGGGCACTTACACTATTGGAACAATTAAAAATAAACGGATTAAATTTCACATTCAAAGGCGGAACAGCTTTATTATTGGCTACAGAAAAACCAAAACGATTCTCAATCGACATCGACATAATAACCGAACATTCCGAAAAAGAAATAATAGCAGTACTCCAAAAAACAGTAGACGAAAAAATATTTTTGAGTTGGGAAGACGACAACAATCGTAAGCATACACCCGATGCACCAATAGGACATTTTAAAGCATATTACAAAAGCGTTGTAGATGGAAATATAGAACCTATATTACTAGACCTTCTTTACACTCCAAATCCTTATCCTGAAAATCAAGAGGTAAAATTAATGCATCCTTGGTTATCTACTTCGGAGGAGGAATCATTAATCAATATGCCAACTTTTGATGCTATTCTAGGCGATAAATTAACTGCATTTGCCCCCAAAACAACCGGAATCCTATACAGCAAAAACCGCCCGGTAGAAATCATAAAACAACTATACGACATCGCATTCCTATTCGATAATATAACCAATTTAGAGATTGTAAGAAGCAGCTACAGCAAAGTGGTTAAAGAAGAAATCGGTTTCCGAAAATTAGACATAACAGCAAATGAAGTGTTAGAAGACACGTGGAAAGCGTGTTATACACTAGCAGAAAGAGATATAAAATCAGAAGAGTTTAATCATTTACAACTAGGTATTCGAAATTTTACCAACTTCACAATTGACAGATTTAGCATTGATGAAGCAATAACCGCAGCGGCAAAAGTAGCTTACCTAACCAAGCTAATACAATCCGAAAAAACAATAAAAATCGAAAGGTTTAAAAACCCATTGGAAATAAAAGATTGGATAATTGAAGACCAAGAATACAACAAACTAAACAAATTAAAAAAGAATAATCCAGAAGCTTTTTACTATTGGTATAAAGCATCATTGTTTTTTGAGGATGTTGTTATTTTTTCAAAGGAGCACAAAAACAGTCTAAAAGAAGCAATTAGGTACTTTAGAGCAAGAGAAGGAAGCTTTTCTGGAGGAGATCCTTTGCTAAAAGTAATTAAAAAAATAGATAGTGAATATTCAGTGTCAAATAATTTCACAAAAGAAGAAATTGATTTATTGTTAAAAGTAATAAATGAAAATATTGAATATATGAATAAGTATGAAGGTTATAAATCTTTGTCTCAAGAACAAGCTATAAATCTTAAACAACAGATTTTAGAACCATTATATCAGTTAAGAAAAGAGCTAATGAAAATATAAATCATGGACGAAAAAAGCATAAGAAATGAGTTATCAAAAATTTTAGTTGATGACCCTACCAATTACAGTAAAATACTGGAATTATCCTCAAAATTGTCAAGTTTTGATAACGAAAATGTTCGCTTTAGTGTTGATGCAAGTGTTATTGATAGACTCGGTACAGAGTTGGTAGCTAGACATGAGACCGCAGTATCTGAATTAATTAAGAATTCTTATGATGCAGATGCAAAATCAGCTTCACTAAATTTCTTGAATGTTAATTCTATTGGAGGTACTTTAATAATTGATGACAATGGGAATGGCATGACGAGAGACCAATTAGTTAATGGTTTTATGAAGATATCTTCTACGTCAAAAATTCATGAACCTGAATCTCCAATTTATAAAAGAAAAAGAGCTGGTAAAAAAGGAATTGGAAGATTCTCAACTCAACGATTGGGTAATAAATTAACAATTATAACCCAAACGGAAAATTCTGACTTTGCACTCAAGGTGATTGTAGATTGGGAAAAATATAAAAGAGATGGCGACTTAATATTTATAACTAATAAAATACAAGAAGTTCCTAAAACGAAAGATAAAGGCACGTCATTAATTATTGAAGAACTTCGTGAATGGTGGTCAGATTCAATGATAAAAAGAGTATATAGATATGCAATTGATATTTTACAACCTTTCCCATTAGCTGAAATAGTTACTCAAGAAAGCGATGAAATTAAAGATCCTGGTTTTGAGATAACTTGTTTAAAAGATGGTTTTGAAATTGCAGATCAACAATCAATGTTTTTTAAACATGCTGTTGCAGAAATTGAAGGACATATTGATGAAAATGGTAAAGGATATTGGGATATTAAAAATAGTCATTTACCAAATGTAAATACCTTAAGTCATCAATATTTTAGTAAAGATGATAAAATTCCTGATTTGAAATACGAATATTTAAAAGATGTAAAACTCAAAGCCTATTATTATATATTTAATGTTGGTTTAATACCTAAACAAAGTGAAAGTTATATTAGAAGTATATCAGATGAATTTGGAGGAATTAGACTTTATAGAAATGGATTTAGAGTATTACCATATGGAGAACCTCAGAATGATTGGCTTGGTTTAGATGAGTCAGTAAGGAAAAGAAAAATACTTGCTGTACATGGTAATAATAATTTTTTTGGATTTGTCGAAATTGGAGGTCAAAACAATAATTTTGATGAATTATCTAGTAGAGAAGGACTATTTAGAAATGATGCATATGATGAGCTTACCAATTTTGCTTATAAAGTAATTAGTTCGGCTGTAACTAGAATTGCTTCTAGTAGAGGGATAAAGGTGACCACAGATCAAAAGGATTGGGATAAACAGTATTCTCGAAATCCAAAAGACACAATATTAGATACTGCAGACGAATTGGATAAAATTGCAGATGAATTAGAAGCTTTAGAAAATGAAAAATCTTATAAAGAATCTAATAAAAATGAAAGTAATGATAAAAATAAAGAGCATTCTAAAGGAAAAGAGAGAGCAGAAGAGTTTAGAGAAAAAGCACAACAATTAAGACAAGCTATTGAAAGTATTGATGAACTCAATATGATTAGGGTTCTTGCTGGTCTTGGTCTAATTATAGGCGAATTCACCCATGAAATAACAAATTATTTAGGAGCTTTTGATATTGATATTCAATATATCATTGATAATATAGACAAATCACAAGAAGAATACAGAAGGGCGATAAGATTAAAGAGCACTTTTGATTCTTTTCAAGTTTATACTTCTTACTTTGATGAAACAATTTCACAAAATGTCAATCAAGAATTGAGACCTATAGAAATTAGAGATGTTATAAAGCCTTTTGTAAAAACAATTAGTCCTGATACTGAAAGATGTAATATTAATTTAGAGCTTGACATTGAAGGATACGAATTATTTACTTGCAAGATGCACACATCAGAATGGGCATCAATACTATTCAATTTATATAGCAATTCTAAAAAAGCAATTAAAAGAGCAAACATATCAAATGGTAAGATATTAATAAAAGCAGGAAAAGAGAATGGGAATATTTTTGTTGAATTTATAGATAATGGAGATGGTATTCCATTAGAAAATAGAGATAAAATTTTTAATGCTTTTTTCACAACATCTAGCCCAAAAGGACATAAATCTTCATCTACTGATGATTTAACTGGTACAGGTCTAGGTCTTAAAATTGTTAAAGATATTATTGAAAGTTATAATGGTGAAATTTCATTAGAAAATGCACCAGATGGATTTAAAACCAATTTTAGAATAATAATTCCAATTGCAACAAAAGAAGAAATTGAAGAATATGAAATATAAAGTATTATACATCGATGATGAAACATCTCAAAACAGTCAAGCTTTTGCTGATGGCTTGTCAAGTCAGAATTTAATAGAGATAGCTATAAAACTGCCAACAAAATTTGAAGAGTTAATTAATGAATTAATTGCTGAACAAAAAGACATTGATGCATTGATTCTTGATTTAAAACTTGATGGTAATCAACAAGGAAATAGAACAGCAACATATACAGCACCAAGTCTCGCAACAGGAATTAGAACTAAATGTTTCGCAGAAAATGGTTTTGAAAATGAATTTCCAATTTTCTTGATATCTAGTACTAATAATTTAAAAAAATATTACGATTCAGATACTTCAAGCCATGATTTATTTGACTATACTTTTTATAAGACTAGCATTGCGCAAAAAGGAAAAGAATATGAATTATTGATTACCTCTATAACACACGCATATAAAGCTATTCAAGAAAATAAAACAAATTTTAATACTTTATTGGGATTGTCTGCTGATAGCGAAATTCCAAATAAAGTTTTTACTACTAAATTTCTATTAGGAGACGGTACATCTATTTCTGAAATTTCGCAATATATTTTTAACGAAATAATTTCTAAATCAGGAGTTTTAATTGATGAAACCATTTTAGCAGCGAGACTAGGAATCAATTTCAATGAATCAAGCGACTGGTTGTCTTTAATTGAAAATTTAAATGACTATAAATATTCTGGCATATTTAAAGATTCATTTAATAGATGGTGGTCACATGATATATTAAATTGGTGGAATTCAAATTTCCCTAAACCTCTTATTCAATTAACAGCTTTAGATAGAGTTAACTTATTGAAAGAAAAATTTAAGCTTGACAATTTAGTTCAAGCTCAACAAATACATAAAACTACTAGTACTAAGTTTTGGACTGTATGTCAAGCATATAAATTGCCATTAGACCCAAAAGATGGTTTTTTATTGGATGGCAATCTAATGCATCCCTGGCAAGACAAAAGATACCTTTCTTTACATTCAATCCTTGAGAGAGATGCTAAAGAACTTGGCCTATTTATACACCCAGCAGAAAAGGAAAGATTAGAAGACATTAAACAAGTTTATAAATAATGGCAGTTTCAAATAACACAATGAAGTATAGAAGAAAAATAGCCTCTGACTTGAGAAAGCTAACTTCTGTTCTTTACACATATTTTCCAACAGCAGAAATAGGGTCTTTTGAAAGTGCAATAACTGAACTTAATAATAAAGATTTAATTCCTCAAGTACCCTATAAAGAATCAAATAGCAACTTTTGGGGATATAATTTAGGACGTCTTATTTTTAACTTTGATAGTGTACCACGTCATACACTACCAAATAATTGCAAAGATTTAAAACTCATTCTTGATATTAAAATAGTTGGTAATAGTAATAATTTATACAGTCTTCAAGACCCATTTGAGTGGTTAGAATTTAATATAGTTATTGAAGGAACTAAGTTTAGTGAAGAAGGAAATTCCCAATTACTTACATCATATCATTTAGATAAGCATATTATAGTAGAAGGAGATGAAGAAGCAGAATTTCCTCATCCAATTTACCATTTTCAATTTGGTGGTAGAAAGCTAGCATCTAATGGAGAATTATTTGAAACAGGGAGTTTGTTAGTTTTTGATAGTCCTAGAATAGGACATTATCCGATGGAAGCTATTCTAGGTATAGATTTTATGCTCTCTAATTTTTTTCCAAAAACTTGGAGAAAAATAAAATCTGAAAACAATGAATATATAAATTTAATAGAGGAATATCAAGAATTGTTTTTAAAACCTTATATACATACACATGCAAGTCAATGGAATTATTCAGCTGCGGACATAAATATTAATAATTTTTGGTGTCCTACAATGATATGTCCACAATTATATAATTCCTAAACGTTAAAAGTTGAATCAAAACATAATCAAATATTTAGAAAAGTATTCGTCTGATACTAAAGATGTGAACCGTCTTTTAGTTTCTTCTTTTTTAAGTATAAATAAAATATACAAAGTAAATAACGTATTTATAAATAACTATATAATACATAAAGATGAAGAACTTGAACAATTAGATGAATTTTTAAAACTTCTAAATAAGGAAGTTTTTGATATTGAAGAATTAATAGAGTTTTTTGAATTTGTAATCTCTCCTAAAGATAAAGAGGTAAACGGTGCTGTGTTTACTCCAGAATATATAAGAAAGTATATAGTTGAAAACACTTTGAATAATCAAAGTAAAAAAGATAGTAACAATCTGAAGTTTGGAGATATCGCATGTGGTTGTGGTGGTTTTTTTAAGACTATTACAGAAAGTTTAAAGATTAAAACTGATAAAACTTATTTTAATATTTACAAAGACAATATTTTTGGATTAGACATTCAAGAATATAGTGTTGTCAGAACAAAAATTTTACTCTGTTTATTAGCAATAATTAATAATGAGGATTGTGAAGAATTTCAATTTAATTTATATTGTGGGAATGCGTTAAGCCATGATTGGAATATTGATGAACAAATAAAAAAAAATAATGGTTTTGATATTATAGTCGGTAATCCTCCTTATGTAGGAGCTACTAAAATTGATTTAGAGACAAAAAAGTTATTAAAGAACTGGAATGTGTCTAAATCAGGTAAATCAGACTTGTATATTCCTTTTTTTGAAATTGGTCTTGAAAACCTTAAAGAAGACGGAATTCTGGGATATATTACAGTAAATACTTTTTATAAAAGCTTGAATGGAAGATCTGTTAGAAGTTATTTTTCTAGAAATAAATTTGATTTTACAATAATTGACTTTAGAGGGGAACAATTATTTAAAAACAGATCTACGTATACATGTATCTGTTTAATTTCTAAGCTTCAATCTACGACAGTTAAATATACAAAATCAAATAGTAAAGATATTTTTTCAATTAAAAAATCAAACTTTATAAGTATTCCTTATTCTGAACTGAATGATTTTGATGGTTGGTTTTTAATTGATAAAAAGACAAAAAAAATAATAACCAAAATAGAGTCTACTGGTCAAAAATTAGGTAATAAGTTTGAAATCCGTAATGGTTTTGCAACATTAAAAAATAATGTATATGTATTCACACCAACTGGACAAAATGATGAATTTTATTTTATGTCAAAAGATAAAATTGAATATAGAATTGAAAAAAGTATTTGTAGAGATGCCATTAAACCAAATACTTTAAAATTAGCTTCAGAAATTGAAAATCAAACTGAAAAATTAATTTTCCCATACCTAATAGAAAACCTAGATACTAATCTTTTCAAAGAAAAGAAACAAACACTAAAAATTATTGATGAAAAAACTTTAAAAAGTAAATATTCTAATACTTACAAATATTTAAAAACTCAAAAAGAGATTTTATCAAAAAGAGATAAGGGGAAAAGAGAATATGATGAATGGTATGCTTTTGGACGTAACCAAGCATTATTAATATCTGGTTATAAATTGTTATTACCTTACATAACAAACGAACCGTGTTTTGTCTATACAGAAAATCAAGATTTACTATTTTATAATGGATATGCAATAATTTCTGATTCATCAGAAGATTTACTTGTGTTACAAAAAATATTGATGTCAAAAATATTTTGGTTTTATATTGAAGCTACAAGTAAACCTTACGCTGGGGATTATTTTTCAGTAGCTAAAAATTATATCAAAAATTTTGGTTTATGCGATTTAAATGAGAATGAAAAAAGACAATTATTAAATTTGACTGATATAAATGAAATTGATAAATTCCTTCTTAATAAATATAATATTGAATTAAATTAAAGATTTCTATTGCCACTCCTTCCCAACGCTCAAAAAGTTTTTGTATGCCAGAAGTTAATCGCTCCGATAGATAAATGATGCAAGGCAACAAAAACTTTTCCCAAAGCTTCTTTACATAATGTGGCATTATAGTGCATAAAGACCAATCCTGCTACTAATCAAAATCACGGATGCACTATAATAACATTATGTAAAAAAGCCGCTCACCCAACGCTCGTGCCAGTGGCTCTAGGACAACTTTTTTTGTAGCTCCCATCGCATCACCCAGCTACAAAAAAAACCGTCCTTCGCCACTGTCTTTAAGAACATTCACCATTTCATAGGAATAGTTTCGGTTACCATTGCTTTTATGAACGTTCACGGTAACTGTTTTTATCAGCTTTGCGTTTAAATAGGAAGTGTTTTCATTGCTTTTGTAAGTTCTAAAAATGGCTTTAACTTTTAATGATTTGCCTGTGGTAAATCCATTTTTAGAACCCACAAAACCAAAATCCCCAGTAAGAGTATCATTTTTTATTTGCCAAAAAACTAGCAATAATTGCTCCAGCGAAAAAGCTGATGCCATACCATTTTTAAGATAATCTGCCGAATACTGAACACTGCGACTGCCATCTAAATTTCAAACATCAGCTTTTCCACTAAAGCAATCAGAAACATCCCAGTAAGCAAATAAAAAATGATACTCTTACTCACGCTACTGCCACATCCCACTTGGTAGTATAATGCATTGTTTTTTGAAGATGCTTCCCATTTTCAGCACAACATCCAACTAAATTGAAAACTTCCATTTCATAGGACGATTAAGCATCCTCAAAAATCAAACCGTAAGAAAGAGTATCAAATTCTTTGGCCGGATGAATAGCTTTTTTATTTTCTATTTGGTTTATTCATCCATCCAAAGAATTTGATACCCTTTCCGAAGACGTCTATCTTTCAAATCAACTTTCAATACTTCGGATAAAATCCGATTAAACAAGGATATCTGATTGGAAATAGCCAACTAAAAATAAAATTCCGATTTCAATAAAAATGGCTATTCTCAATTTCCGATTAAAAAACAAATAAAAAAGAATTGAAAATTTCAAAAAAAAATAAATAAAAAAAGGAAGCAAAGATAAGTTCCAGGTATTCAAAAAAGCAAGTTCAAGCCCTGCGGGTTTCAGAAAAAATCTCCACCCAAAAAGTTTCAAAAGATATTCATTCTGATTAGACGCTGACGATTTAAATCACGTATCGGGTAGTATTTTTTCTGAAAAACTTGCTTTTTTGAAACCTTCCACTTGGACGAATGGCTTTCTTTTTTTCTTTTTTTTCTTTTGAAATGAATATTCTTCGCTTCCAATTAAAAAATAACATTTGGCGAAAAAAATTTTAATGGGCGGAGCGTAGCGAAGCACATCTGCATTCATCAGAAACTCAACAGGAAATTAGAAGAAAACCTAATTTTTAAATCCGAAGCCATGATGAATTTTATCGTTAAAACCCACAAGAAAGATACAATCTACAACAAACCTCACTTTTTTGTTTTAAACAAAGGAATGAATAGCGGAAAGCCCCAAAATGAGCCATTCACAAACAGTTTCGTAATCATATTTGATAGTGAAACTGATTGCGAAAATATTTTTTGGATTGCTTATAGCTTGTGGAAATCTAAATTTTGGCACCAGCATTTAGTAGGCTCTGTCATTTCATTTTTACGTCTTCCTGATTTCAAAAGAGAGTTTTTTCCAAAGTCAAAGCTTTTGATGGATGAACACGAAGCACATTTGAAGCATGTTGAAGCTTTAAAACTTTTGGAATCAAAAGAAAAACAATTTCACGAAAACATCAATTTAATCAACGATATGCGTAGAGTTATTGTGCATCGCTATTGTAACAGATAATTTATTTATAATCCTTAAAATCAATTCTATGAGTGTATTTCTATTATTTCAAACCGATAGTTGGAAGTCAAAAGCATCAAGAGTGTTCTTTGTAGCTTTTGATAGCAGAGCAAAAGCATTAGATTATGCAAAATACAATGAATTATTTTGGTATAATTCCGAAGTTGTTGTCATTGAGGTAATTCTCAATCAATTTGGAGAAGTTTAATATTGAAAATGCCTAGTTTTTAGCTAGGCACTTTATTTTTTTATACATTCATAAAAATTAAATCGCTTTTTAAATTTAATTTCCAAGTAAACCAAGATGTTTGAAACCAACTTCCTTTTTTTTCTTTGATGAAATTAAATCGTTTACTTGGTATCAAAACCTGGACTTTGTGCTGCTGAAACATTTCGCTTCGCTTTTTGCCTTCCAGAGTTGTTATAGGGAGCAACATCATAAAAGGTTTGTCCAATTCAAATGCTCTTTTCAAGAATTGATCTTTCAAAGAATAAGGAGGATTGGTTATAATCAAATCATACTGCTGAGGTTCGTATTCAAAAAAGTCCAAACCATCTTTTATATGTGATTTAATTACTTCAAAACCATTAGCTTTTAAAACAGTGACTATTTCACTATTCTCAATGGCGGTGCATTCCCATATAATTTTAACAGTATAAGGAATATAAGGAAGAATGCACTCTACAGCTTCTTTTGGTGTGTATAATTCGTCAAAAGCACCTCTTTTGATATAATCTATTTTGTTTTGTATCATAAAGTTATTTTTAAATAAAAAAGCCCATTCCTTTCGGTTTGGGCTTTCATTTTGTTTAACCCAAAGGTCACCACAACTAGGGCTAAACTTATTTTTTGTGCTTCTTATTTAAGCTTTTAAGCAGTAACGAAATCGTATAACTGACAACAGCTCCAACAGTAGCCAAAACAACTGTTTTAGCAATATCATCAGAAGAAAGATTGGGTACAATGCTCAAAAATGTGCCTCCAGCAGTTCCCATCAACGTGGGATTATTTGCTGTCATCAGTTGTAGTAAGCTGACTTGCAGCTGACAAAACTCCTCCAGCCACTGCAACATAACCACCAATGGTAGTTACAATTGCAGGTAATGCAATTGGAGCAGCTAAAATAGTTCCACCAACGGTAGCTAATGCCAACCCAACAGTTCGAAGCACTTTGAAAAATTTTGGTGTGGGAGCTTTTGCTCTATTAATGATTTTTTTCATAATTACGTTTTTTGTCATCCTGTAAAGGATCTATTGGATAATTAATTCAACACTTTCTTTATTGTCCAAAGCTTTGTAAACAAAGTCTTTTAGCTTCATAAAAGCTTTTCTCGACATCAAACCTAAGCCAGGTCCAGAAAGTTTAGTAACAGGAGCAATACAGCCTTGCAATTCCTTTTGAGCATTATTGGCAGGATGAAAAAGAATGAACTTTCTATTCGGTACATCCACCAATTCCAAATGCCATTTGTATTTTGCACTGTATCGCTTTCTAATAAAATATTTCCCTTCCGGAATGCAGGAAACCTTCGTTTCGTTCATCTTCCACGGCAATTCAATGGTGTTACAAATCAATTTGCCTTCGCATTCGAGTTTACCATTTGTTCCTTCAGGGAAATAAGTTCTAGTTAACCAAATAACCATTACACGCCACTATCAACTTTCGCAATCGATAATGGGTTAAAAGCACCATTTTTCAATGGATACATTTGCCCATTAATCTCTTGGTAGAACTCAACACCTAAAGCCAAAAACAATGGCTTAGTTGAGTTAGCTGTAACCGCATTCACTTGGTTAATTGGAGCAGTAGCAGTTCCATCCCAAGGCAAAATTGCCGTTTCAGAAGTAGCTACCACATACGTTTCAGCTTCAAAATCAATTTCAGCTCCACCAGAAATGATTTTGTAGTGAGTAGTTCCACTTGGAGCAGCAATCATATTCGCAGGAATAAATGATGCCAAATCCACAGTAATTTCTCCAGCAACACGGTCAATAGTTGCCACGAACGGAGCAAACAGAGTGGTTCCAAGCTTACCACGAATATTGAATTCAAAACCAAATAACAATTCAGCTTCTCCATCAATTACGTTTCGCAAACCACGTTCACTAACAGTATCTGCTTGGATAACTTTAACCATCGCTTGCGTCAAAAGACTAACCATTCTACTATCCGCAGAATTGATTAAAAGCGGTCTCAAAGCTGTTCTAAGCATTTTTCCTGCTTTACCAGCTCTACCAAACTCGGAACCATTTTCACGAGTTCTTTGAAACGCAGGATCACTTGCAATTCTACTAGCGTCAATTCCGCCTTTTTCTCTTGCCAAGTGACCATCTTGCGTCTTGTAAAAAGTAATATCTCCGATAGTACCTTTCAATTTAATTATGCCTTTCTGTCTAGCCATAACTTCAAAATTTTGTTAAACATTCATCTAAAATCTCCTTCATTCTTTCAATCAGTTGCAACCACATTTTGAATGATTAAAGCAAAGTTTACAAAGCATTTCACTAAATAAAAAGTAACAAGTGTACCATATGTCCAAAATAGACACAAGTGTCTTAAATGAACATAAAAACACAATAAATAAGTATGAAAAATTATAACTAAATTGCAAAAGATTTTCTGCACGTCAGAAGTATAGCATAGCTATATCAAAGGTATGGATAAAGTATGAAATTGAATAATCAGAGGGTTTGCATCTATCCGAAGGACATACAACGCATAACAGGCAAGAGTTATCGTCAAAGTACTAGATTGATGAAAAAGATAAAAATAGACCTCAACAAGCTCGAAAATGAGTTTCTAACGATTGAAGAGTTCTGCACATATAGTGGCATAAAATATGAACAGGTAACTCACCTGATTTTTGGTTAAAATTGAAAAATACTTCAGTCAGATTTTAATCAAAAAAGACATCTCTAAACGCTTAAATAACTAGTTCAATTTTTGGTCTTGATACTTTAATATTCAAATATTTATCCTTATATTTGACTACTTTGAATTTAGAATAATAGTAACCTTATAAAAGAGGTGTCAGTCGAGGTGTCACTTAAATTTAATGCTTTGCGAAGTATTGATTTTATTGATGATTTTTGTAGCAGACAATTCCCTCTTTCTCCGCCAGCTGGAAAGCAAATTGAATTAAAACCCTTAAAATCGTATGATTTTAAGGGTTTTTTCTTTTTATCACATATCAAATTATTCATTCATTCGTGAACCTAAAGGGATAAAATCGGTTACCCTAAACAATCCAAATTTTGGGTAACCGATTTTTATCTCAGACTAGTATCCACAAGGCTTTACAGCCAGTTCAACAACCAGTTTAAAAACTGTACATCTTGTGGATTAGTCATATTGAAGTTAAATTTAATAACAACTAAAAAGGTCACCACAATGAAAACAAAAGTTTCAATTCTCTTTTATGCAAAGAAAGCGAAAGCAGCTGCAAACGGTTTAGTTCCTATCTACACCAGAATTACAATCAACGGAAAACGTATAGAGTTAAGTACAAACCGATTTGTAGAAATATCCAAATGGTCTACAGAAGTAGGTAAAATGAAAGGTAGTTCAGAAGAAGCTCGTTCAATAAATAATCACCTTGATTTACTAAAAAGTCAAATAAGAGATGCTGAAATGGAATTAATCCATAAAAAGATAACTGTAACTACCGAAACAATTAAGAGCAAACTGTTAGGAGTTGATGAAAGAGCAAGAATGCTCGTTCCAATCTTCCAAGACCACAACAACAAAATAAAAGAATTGGTTGGTAAAGAATACGCACCTGGAACATTAGAACGCTACACTACTTCATTGAAACACACTATTGAATTCATGCAGTGGAAATACAATGTTTCCGATATCGATATTACAAAAATTGATCATGCTTTTATAACCGATTATGAATTTTGGTTAAGAAGTGTTAGAAACTGCGCTAATAATACAGCAGTTAAATACCTTAAAAACTTCAATAAAATTATCAAGCTTTGTTTGGCCAACGATTGGCTCGATAAAAACCCATTTGCAAAATACAAATCAAAAGTTAAAGAAGTAGAAAGAGTTTATCTTACTGAAGCTGAAATCAAATCTATAATTGAAAAAGATTTCAAAACAGAAAGACTTTCGCTAGTTCGCGATATCTTCCTTTTTAGCTGCTTTACTGGTTTGGCATATATTGATGTCAAAAACCTAACAAAATCTCATATAAGCTTAGGTATTGACGGCGAGAAATGGATATTCACTCACAGACAAAAAACAGAAAGTGCATCCAAAATTCCAATCCTTCCTGTAACTCAAATGATAATTGATAAATACGAAAATCATCCGCAATGTATTAACGAAGACAAACTACTTCCTATCCTATCCAACCAAAAGATGAATGCCTATTTAAAAGAAATCGCTGGAGTTTGCGAGATAGAAAAAGAATTAACTTTTCATATTGCTCGACATACTTTCGCAACAACCGTAACTTTAACTAATGGAGTTCCTATTGAAAGTGTGAGCAAAATGCTTGGACATAAAAATTTGAGAACTACTCAGCATTATGCTAAAGTTTTGGATAGAAAAGTGAGTGATGACATGAAGATTTTAAGAGATAAATTTATTTTACAAGAAAACAATCAACTATCAAGAATATCAAATTAAATTTTCTTTCCTATATGTAGATGGAGTAAATCCTTTCTTATTCAAAAAAACTCTGTTAAAATAACTAAGAGTTTCAAAACCACAGTCAAAAGAAATTTGACTTATTGTTTTTTCTGATTGAACTAGCAATCGGCAGGCTTCGTTTATTCTTAATTCGTTCAAATAATCAGAATAGGTTTTACCTGTAGCTTTTTTAAAAAATTTACAAAAATTACTTTCGGTCAAATGAATTAGATCAGCTACTTGTTTCAGTGATATTTTTGTGTAAAAATTGTTTTGAATAAACAAACAGACTTTATTAATCCGTAATTCACTTTTTTTTGAAAGAACGTTATGAAAAGTATTAGGTGCTATAAGTCTTGCTTGTTCTTTAGATAGTAAATCTAAAATTGATACAAGATTTAATATCCTGTCCACTCCTTTACTTTTAGTTAAGTCAATTATTTTAGAAAATATTACCTCACTAGCTTCAAAACTTATTCCTCTGAAAGAGTTTTTAAGCATATCATTAATTAAGATACTTTCATTAAAACCTAAAAAAGATGAAATAAATTCCATTGAAAACTGAATAACAACTGCATCAGAATAATCATTACTATCTAACTTCCCAGACCATGTATGTGGTAGATTACTACCCAATAAGACTAAATCACCATCAGTGAAATTTTCATAGGTATTGCCAACTATTCTATAACCATTTCCTTTGATGATATAGGTCAACTCATATTCCGGATGATAATGCCATTTAAATTCAAAAAAAGGAACTTGAAAACGATAAGCATAAAAGCTTGAGTTACCTTTTACCGATGGAATGTCCTCTAACTGTGCTTTCATAGTATATTATCAACTTATCATATAAAACTTATTCAAAAATAATTCAATATAGTGTCATAATCTAACAAATTAATGTTAAATCTATCCAAAATGAATGAATAGTTTTGAAATTCATAAAGTAGTCTGAAAATTTTCAAATAATTATGTATTAATCTAATAAGTTAATAATACGATGCAAACACTTCCAAAATCAATAACCGAATTTCTTGAATTGCCTTACTCACTAAATCAAGAACAAATTAATTTCTATCAAAAAAATCGATTTATAAAACTAAAAAATGTATTGAATACTGAGACAGTTCAGTTTTTCAATACTGTCATCACTGAGCAGGTTAATGTTATGAACCAAGAGCAAACAGCACTCGAGGAAAGAACAACCTATGGAAAAGCATTTCTACAATTATTCAATCTATGGTTAGAAAATTCTATTGTTAAAGAATTAATTTTCAGTAAAAGAATAGCAAAAATCGCTTCCGATTTAATGCAAGTAAATGGAGTTCGCTTATATCACGATCAAGCATTGTTTAAAGAAGGTGGCGGTGGAATTACACCTTGGCATGCCGACCAATACTATTGGCCTTTAGAAACCGATAAGACCGTTACCGCTTGGATACCATTACAAGCAACACCACTCGAAATGGGTCCATTAGAATTTAGTGCAGGAAGTCATACTATAGTAGAAGGGCGCGAATTAGAAATTGGAGACGAAAGTGAAGAAATCATCCAAAAAAAACTACGTGTTACTGATTTTAAGCATGTGATTGAACCATTTGATATAGGTAAAATTAGTCTTCATTCGGGTTGGGTATTCCATAGAGCTGGTGCAAATATTACCAACGATATGAGAAAAGTTATGACCATTATTTACATGGACAAAGATATGATTTTGAAAAATCCCGAAAATAAAAATCAAATACATGATTGGGAAACATGGTGTCCAGGAGCAAAAGTTGGTGAAATTATTAACTCACCTATAAATCCAATATTATATTCAAAATAAGATGAATATAAAATACATCTGTACCTACTGGGGTTGTGAAAATCAATCTGCTAAAGAATTCCTGTCCAATGTAGTGGATAATGATTACGATGGTGTTGAGATAAATTTTCCCAATGACGATAATTTCATAGCTGAATTTATTGATGAATTGGAAAATATACGAAATACAACTAATAATGAGTTCATTTTCGTTGCCCAACAAGTATTACCCAATAAAAACGAAACAGTCAATGAATATGCAAAAAGAATTTCTGAACGATTAGAGTTTTTAACATCTTTAAAACCCAATTACATCAACTCTCATACCGGAAAAGACTATTATGAGTTTAGTGATAACTGTAAAATTATAGAATTAACGGAACAAATTTCGAGGTCATCAGAAATACCTATTTGGCACGAAATCCATAGAGGTAGATTTTCATTTCATTTAAAAACGCTATTAAAATACCTTGATATCTATCCTAAATTAAAATTGATTGCCGATTTCTCACATTTCTGTGTGGTATCAGAAAGCTATTTACAAGACCAAGAAGATCTATTAACCAAAATATATCCAAATATAAAACACATTCATGCTCGTATTGGTTTTGAGCAAAGTCCACAAGTAAATAATCCTTTTGCTCCAGAATGGAATAGTTACTTAACACAATACTCAAATTGGTGGGAAGAAATAATTAGCATTCAAAAAAAAAGAAAATTAGATACAATTACGATAACACCCGAATTTGGTCCATTTCCTTACATGCCTCAAGAACCATTTACAAAGAAACCTCACTCTAACCAATGGGAAATTAATCTTCAGATGAAACATTATTTACAACAAAACCTTAAAACCAATGGATAAAAACAACAAAAATTACATTCTTTTTATCGCTTTAAGTGCAGCACTTGGAGGTTTACTATTTGGATATGATACTGCGGTAATATCAGGAGCAATCGGTAATTTAACTGAGTATTTTCATCTAACTCCAGTTGAAACAGGTTGGGCTATTTCAAGTGCATTGGTAGGTTGTTTAATTGGAGCTTTCTTCTCTGATTACTTAAGTAATAGATTTGGTCGAAAAGCAACAATGATAATAACAGCAATTCTCTTTATTCTGAATTCAATCGGAACTGTGTTACCAACATCCTTCACAATGTTTGTAATATTCCGAATTGTTGGTGGAATTGGAGTTGGAATTGCGTCAATGGTTGTTCCAATGTATATTGCCGAAATTGCTCCGCCAAAACGGCGTGGTGCTTTGGTCGGAAATTACCAGTTAGCCATTGTAATTGGTATTGTTGTGGTTTATTTTGTGAATTACCTTATTGCCTTGCAAGGCGATGCTAATTGGAATTTGAACATCGGATGGCGTTGGATGTTTGGCTCTGAAATTATTCCTTCTATTCTATTTCTAATTTTTATCTTTCTAATTCCAGAAAGTCCTAGATGGTTGTTTCAAAAAGAGAAACATGAACATGCTATCCTTGTATTAGAAAAATTAAACGAACCAGAAAATGTTGCTCAAGTGAAAAATGAAATTCAAAATTCATTACAACAAGAAGACAAAGGTCAGTGGAAAAATCTAGTTAATCCTATATTTAAAAAAGCATTATTTGTTGGTATCGGACTTTCCATTTTGCAACAATTAACAGGTATAAATGCAATATTGTATTATGCTCCTGAAATTTTTAAAAGTCTAGGTAGTTCTGCAGATACTTCACTTTTAGAGACTAGTATTTTAGGAGTTGTTAATTTAATATTCACTTTATTAGCAATAAAATGGGTTGATAAAATGGGAAGAAAACCATTGCTTTACATCGGTTCTATAGGAATGACCATTTCGTTAGCAGCTGTCGGATTTTTTATTTATTACGATGCGGTTGGAAATTGGGTTTTACCTTTCTTACTGTTATTTATGGCTTCATTTAGTATTTCTTGGGGACCAATTGTGTGGGTTTTATTATCTGAAATTTTTCCAAATAAAATAAGAAGTTTAGCTTTGGCAATTAGTGTTTTTATCCAGTGGGTTGCCAATTTTGTTGTTACACAATTTTTTCCGAGTTTAGTCGAAAACCAATGGTTAAAAGATAACTTCAATGGTGCATTTCCTTTTTACTTGTTTTCTATAATTTGTTTGTTATCATTCCTTTTTGTGTGGAAAAAAGTGCCAGAAACCAAAAATAAATCGCTAGAAGAAATGGACACGCTATGGAAATAAGAAAAACTACATACAGTTTATTGATGTTGCTATACATTCTAAATGTTAGTGCTCAAAATAATTCCAAATTTGTAAATACTTTTATAGGAACAGATGGTACTGGACATACTTTTCCTGGTCCATCATTACCTTTCGGAATGGTACAACCCGGACCAGATAATAATGTTGCTGGCTGGAACCACACGAGTGGTTATCAGTACAAAGACACTTTACTTTTAGGTTTTTCACAAACTCGTTTTAGCGGAACTGGCATTGGTGAAATGGGAAATATTTTATTGCTTCCATTCAATGAAAAAAAACTAAAACTCAAGAATAGTTACTTCAAAAATACAGAAAAAGCGAGTGTTGGATATTACACATTAACGAAAAAAGACGATATCAAAGTTGAACTCACTTGTTCCGAAAAAGTTTCTTTTCATAAATATACCTATCCACATCAAAAAGCAAAACTGTTGTTGGATTTTCAACACGGATTTCAATTTTTAAACGACAGTTTGGTTTTAGAAAGTGACATACATATAGAAAACAATAGTACTATTTCAGGATATTGCAAAACCAAAGGTTGGGTAACCAAAAAGTATTTCTTTACTCTCAATTTTGAAACGCCATTTATTGCATCTAATGAACTTCCAAAAGTAAAAAAGCAAAATGCACCTAAATATATTTTAGATTTTCAATTGCCAAAAAATAGAATTTTGCAACTAAAAATTGCTTTGTCAACAGTAAGTGTTGCAGGAGCCAAACAAAATTTGAAGTCAGAAATTCCGCATTGGAGTTTTGAAAAAGTAAGACAAAATGCCGAAAAAGTTTGGAACGACTATCTCAATCGAATTGACATTGAAGCACCGCAAAAACAAAAGGAAATTTTCTATACTTCGTTGTATCATTTGCTATTACAACCTTCTAATATTGCTGATGTTGACGGAAAATACCGCGGTGCAGATGACAAAATAAATACCGCACCCAATAAAGAATACTACTCCACTCTATCCATTTGGGATGTTTACAGAGCTGCCTTTCCGTTACTTCAAATTATTGCTCCTGAAAAAATTGACGGAATTGTAAATACAATGCTTTTGCATCACAAAGCCGCAGGATTTTTACCTATTTGGACGGCTTGGGGTCAAGACAATTATTGCATGATTGGCAATCACGCCATTCCGATGATTTTGTCAGCTCACAACAACGGATTTGATGGTTTTGATACAAAAGAAGCACTCAAAGCCATGTTAGAAACTTCAACCAAAAGTCATATTAATTCCAATTGGGAACTCTACAATCAATATGGCTACTATCCATTTGATAAATTAGATAATGAAGCCGTTTCCAGAACCTTAGAAAGTGGTTATGACGATTGGTGTGTGGCGCAAATGGCTTCCTTTTTAAACGATGAAAAAACGGCTACTATTTTTAGTAAAAGAGCCAATTACTATAAAAATCTTTTTGATCCTGAAACAAAATTATTTCGAGGTAAAGATACCAATGGCAATTGGAGAACTCCGTTTGATCCATTAACAGCAACGTCACCCATGAACAATCCTGGCGATTATACCGAAGCCAATGCCTGGCAGTATTTTTGGACACCTGCACAATACGACATCGATGGTATGAAAAATCTATTGGGCGGATCAACAGCATTCACAAAAAAACTCAATGATTTCTTCACTATTGAAAGTTTAAATCCAAACAAATTTTTAGGTCAAGAGGCGATGATTGGTCAGTATGCTCACGGCAACGAGCCAAGTCATCATATTGTTTACTTGTATGCGTATTCAGAAACACCAAAAATCGGACAAAAATACATTCATAAAATCATAAACGAATTTCATAACAACACACCCGACGGAATGATTGGAAACGACGACTGCGGACAAATGTCGGCTTGGTATATTTTATCATCCTTAGGATTTTATCCTGTAAATCCGGCTAATGGAAAATTTGTTCTTGGTGCTCCACAAGTTAAAAAAGCTACTTTGCATTTAAAGAATAACAAAACTTTTACGATGGAAGCAACTAATTTTTCCTCAGAAAATGTGTATCAAGAAAACCCAAAACTAAATAATGTCTTATTATCAAAACCATTTATAACCTATTCAGAAATCATGAGTGGTGGCACACTAAATTTTCAAATGACAAACAAATAATAAACGTATGAGAACTATATATTTAATAGTAGTAATTCTAGCTTCTTACACTATGAATTCACAAGAAACAAATACAAATAAAATCGAAGAAAAATATCAAATATTACCTTTTGGAAGTATAAAACCTTCGGGTTGGTTAAAAACACAAATGCAAAAAGACGTTGATGGCTTTGTGGGCAATCTGGATAAATTAGTGCCTGATTTAATCAATGACCCAATTTACAGTTCTGGAAGATTACACAAAAATAGCGAAGTGAAAGATCTTGGAAACAACAAGGAGGGCGACGCCGAGGGAAGTGAACAATACAAATGGTGGAACAGTGAAACCCAATCCAATTGGTGGGATGGATATATCAGAAATGTAATTTTATTGAACGATAAAGTAGGACTTAAAAAAGTTAAAAAGTACGTTCAAGGAGTTTTAAAAAGCCAAGATAAAGACGGTTACATTGGTATTTATGACAAAGATTTGCGTTATCAATTCAACTCAGAAAATGGCGAATTATGGTCGAAAGCAACCCTATATAGAGGTTTACTAGCTTATTATGAATACACAAAAAATAAGAAATTGTGGAACGCTATTGTGAAAGCGGTTGATAATGTAATGATCAATTATCCTATTGGAACATCCAGTCCTTTTTCATCCGGTACAGCATTCAATGGTGGTGTGTCCCACGGATTGACTTTTACCGATGTTTTGGATAAAATGTATCAAATCACTGGCGAAACAAAATATACCGATTATGCGCTGTTTCTATATCAGGATTTTAGCAAAACCTATCAATCTGAAAAAGATGTTCAACTGAGTAATATTTTAAATCCAAACTACAAATTGCAATCGCATGGCGTACATACGTATGAGCATTTGCGACCATTAATCGTTGCTGCCTATGCAACAAACAATATTGAATTACAAAAAGCATTACAAATCTATATTCAAAGAATTGAAAAAACTACAACGCTTACTGGTGGTGCCATTGGCGACGAATGGATTGCTGAACGAACTGCTGATGCAACTCATACAGGTTACGAATATTGTTCTTTGCAAGAATTATTAGATAGCTATACCGTTTTGTTTCAAAAACAAGGAAATCTAAAAACGGCCGAAGCTATTGAAACTATTTTCTACAATGCAGCTCAAGGTTCAAGAAACCCAAATCATTCGAGTATTGCCTATCTAAAAACCGATAATTCTTATGAAATGGAAGGTACAAAAAATGGTGAAGTGGAAGCCAATAGAAAACAAACACGTTATAAATATTCACCAGCTCACCAAGATGTGGCGGTTTGTTGCAATCCAAATGCAGGAAGAATTACACCTTACTTTTTAGAAAAAGCGTGGCTAAAAGAAAATGAAAACACATTAGTTAACGCACTTTTAACGCCTAATATAGTAAAAACCAAAATCAAAAATCAAACCGTAAAAATTGAAACGATTACCGAATATCCATTTCAAAACAAATTCACATTCAAGATTTCAAATCTTAAAAAAAGTGAGTTTACAATTAAAATAAAAT
>NZ_JACTAC010000044.1 GCF_014486675.1 Flavobacterium macrobrachii | reverse complement strand
GTTAAATAGAGTAGTTTTTTATTCATAAAACATTGATTTTATAATTAGTTAACCAAAAATAAATCAAAAACCAATGAAATAAAAAAGGAGTAATTACGAAAACGTTATAGTGTTAACAATTTCACAAAGTAATTATTGAAAATTGATTTTTTAAAGGATCTAATTCTTTAAATAATTTTATAATCAATTCATTACCAAACTCTAAATAAAATTCAGAGAAATTGTTTTTTCTTTCCTGCAAACCTTGGTTCGGAAACAACTCATCTTGAATCTGTTTCATGCGCCGCAATTTTTCAGCAAGTTTTCTTTTTTCTGCTTTCAGTAAACGTTTTTCAAGATTGTCTAAACCTTTAATTTGTTTGATTTCTTGAGCTTTTACTGCGTTTTTAAACGAAATATCAGTTTGTTCTGCAATCGAATAAAGATTTTCAAACTGTTGTTTCAAAAACTCTTTTTGAGCCGAAAAATCAAAATCAAAATTAGAGATTTCTTTTGTTTTATTATTCAAAAGTTCGTTTTGCTTTTGAAACAAATCAGCCATTTTTAAATTCAATTTCTGAGCTTTTTCTATTTGCTTTTTAGTAGTCAACAAAACCGAATTTCGCACTAAAAGTATTGGAAACAGAACAGCATTGGCTTCAAAATTTGACTTCAATTCCAACCAATACGCAATTTCGCCTCCACCACCAATGTAGCAAAGATTAGGTAAAATAACTTCTTGATATAAAGGTCGTAAAATTACATTTGGACTAAATCTTTCTGGATGATTTTCTAATTCTTCCAAGATTTCATCTTTTGTAAAACGAAGTTCAGTATTGTTTACAAAATAGAAGTTATTCTCAAAAACAATGCGTTCTCTAAGATTATCTTTAATGTAAAAAAGGTTAATTTCTCTTGGATTTACTTGAATATTGTAGCTTGCCAAAAGTTTTGCAGTTTCATTTACTTTCTGAAAAGAAACTTGTTCCATTAATTCTCTTTCGACATAAGGAGCAAATATTTTTTTCAAATTAATATCATCGCCATCAAGGATAACTAAACCTTCGTTTTGGAATAATTCATTGGCAAAAAATCGTGTTGCATTGGTTAGATTATCGTGTTCTAAATAGGTTTTTTGGAATAAATCTTTCAAATATTCGGCATTATTTCCAATGCCTAATTCTTTTTCAAAAACTTCAAAAACTTTGTCTAAACCATTGGTAGATAAACGTCCAACTGGTCCAGAAGTTTCTTTGTTCCAACTGATTTTTTTTCCTTTAAAAACAAAATGATTGATTTCCTCAAAATCATGATCTTCCGTTGCCATCCAATAAATTGGTACAAAATTGTAACTTGGATAAGCGGATTTTAATTGTTTGCACAAATTTATTGTGGAGATAATTTTGTACAAAAAGTATAACGGACCAGAAAATAAATTCAATTGATGTCCAGTTGTTATGGTAAACGTTTTATCGCTTTTTAACAACTGAATATTACTTTTTGTAAACTCCGATGTTTTTGTTGAACGGTATTGTTTTTGCAACGAATTAACCAAAATTTCTCTTTTTTCAAAAGGGAAATTTTTTTGTTTTTCTTCAAGCTGTAAAAGGAAATTCTCTAACTTCGGACTACGATGGTATAACGATTGCAACGCAGGATTTTCATCTAAATACTCAACGATGAGTTTAGAAAAATACCCCGATTTTTGATAGCTAATACAGTCGATGTCCATGTTTACGGATTATTGTGCTACGATAAAACTACCTAAAAGATAATCATCGCCAAGATAGAAATCACTATTTCCTTTTTTCAAAGTTACCTTTTTCAAGCGAATAGTATGTCTAAAACCAACGCCACCAAGTCCATCATCATTTGTAGTGATTTCAATTATTCCAGATACATTTTCAACACCATCAACAGCATTCCATTCTTCTAATAAAACAGGTGTTGTTGGTAAAGGATTTGTACATAAAAAAGCATTGTTAACTACGTTATTATAAATATTGTAGCTTAAAGTATTTGAAGAATTGATTAAAGCTGTCCTTGGTGTTGTAGTTACCACATTTTCAAATAAACTAGCATAATTGCTAGTATTGAAAGTTAATAATTCGCTTCCGCTTATATTGAAAACTCGGGTATCGCAAGTACTTTTTTGAGCTTCTTCTCCAAAATTTAGAGGCAAAGCAGAAACAGTTGTATTATAGTTTCCAAAAACATAAGTTTCGTAGGTTTGGACACCGTCTGGTTTTTCAAAAGTGATATTTTTAAAAACAATATAATGTCTGTAACCTGTAATTCTAGTTGCTCCAGTCGTTTGGTTGGTAGATTTTATTGCAGTTGTAGTAATTTGAATTGTTCCCGCAGTGGCATTCCATTCTTCTTGCAAACTTGGATTTGCATTAGGAATGGTTGGACAAATATTATCTGCAGTAATACTTCCGTTGTATTGACGGTATTTTACTTTTACCGAAGAAGTAATAGGAATGCTTATCGGCGTGCCTTCTGGTGTTTGGTCATTAGCAAAAGTTGAAGCAGGAATTTCTATCAAAAGCATTTCGCTGTCTTTAATTTTGTAAACAACGTCTTTTGAAGTACATTTAGTAGCGGTAACTTCTGTAAAATCGATGTTTTCAACTTCTAAATCGCCGTCATCACATGCATTTATTACAATACCTAACAAAAAAAGAGCTAATAATCGTTTCATTTCAATTTAATTTTGAAGCAAAAATAAAGTTTTTTAGTTCACTAATGAATCTTTTATCATTTATTTAGGAGAAGGACTTTTTATATTTGCAACATGAAAAAAGTTTACTTAGATAATGCTGCAACAACACCAATTCGTCAAGAAGTTATTGATGAAATGGTAAAAGTGATGCAACTAGAATATGGAAATCCGTCTTCAACCCACAGTATTGGTCGAAGTGCAAAAGCAATTATAGAAAGTTCGAGAAAAACTATTGCTAAACTTTTGCATTGCCAAGCATCGGAAATATTGTTTACTTCAAGTGCTACGGAAGCGACCAATTGGATTTTAAGAAGTGCTGTTCGTGATTTTGGAATAAAACGAATAATTACGTCAAAAATTGAGCATCATGCTACACTTTATACCATTCAAGCATTAGAAAAAGAGTTTAATATAGTTGTTGATTATGTTAAAACGCTTTCTGATGGAAATTTGGATTATGCTCACTTGGAAGAATTATTGAAAAGCGAAATGTCAACTTTGGTTTCTTTGATGCATGTAAACAATGAAACTGGAGTAATCAATGATTGCAAAAGAATAGGCGAGTTGTGTCGAGAAAATAAAGCACTGTTTCATTGTGATACCGTTCAATCGATTGGTAAAACAGAAATTAGTTTATCAGAATTAAACATAGATTTTTTGGTAGCAAGTGCGCATAAATTTCACGGTCCAAAAGGCGTTGGCTTTGCTTTTGTAAAAAAAGGATTTGTTTTGCAACCCATATTATTTGGTGGCGAACAAGAAAAAGGTTGGCGTGCTGGAACCGAATCAGTGCATCAAATCGCCGGAATGGCAAAAGCTTTGGAATTATCATATCTTCATTTAGACGAAGAAAGAAAGTATATTGAAGAGTTGAAATCGTACTGTTTTGAACAGTTAAAAGCTAATTTTCCTGCCGTAAAACAAAACGGAATAACTACTTTTTATAATATTTTAAATGTTTTGTTGCCTTTTGACGAAACAAAAACAGCGATGATTTTGTTTAATTTAGACATAAAAGGAATTGCAGTTTCTCGCGGAAGTGCTTGTCAAAGCGGAAGCCAAAAACCGTCACATGTTTTGGTAGAAATGATTACAGGCGAAAATTTGAAGAAGCCAAGTTTACGTATTTCGTTCAGTCATTATAATACCAAAGAAGATATTGATATTTTGATTACTTGTTTGAAAGAAATATAAATTCAGAAAAAATGAACACAGATTTCACAAATTTGCACAAATCAATTCGTGTAATTTGTGAAATTTGTGTTTTATATAATTTTCTTAATTACACGAAGTCGATGTGTGTGTTTATTTTGTTCTGCATTATAAATTCCAAGATGATCTAATCTATCAATGCGAACTTTTCCACTAGCATGGATGATGTAATTGTTTTCCATAATAATACCAACGTGGATGATTTTTCCTTCTTCATTATCAAAAAAAGCCAAGTCACCAGGTTCACTTTCTTCAATAAAACTTAAAGCATCGCCTTGAGTTGATTGTTGTGATGCGTCGCGAAGCAACTTATAACCGTTTAGTTTGTAAACCATTTGTGTAAAACCAGAACAATCAATTCCAAAAGGTGTTTTTCCACCCCAAAGATAAGGTGCGTTTAAATATTGATATGCAGTAGAAATTAAATTCGATTTATCTTTAATTCCACTAATTTTCATTCCTTCAAATTCAAATCCTTCGATATTTATTTCCGCATGATTTAAAAACGAAAGTGAAGCACCAAGCGGAACGGGAATAAACATATTTTTGGAATTGGTTACATATTCAACCAAGTCTGCATTCAAAATTACACCGTCTTTTGACAAATCAGAAAAGTTTTTTTCGGAAATGATTTGGTATTGTTTTGAATCTACCCAACCTTCATAATCATCAAACTGCAATCTTATTTTTGCCCATTGTTTTTGTGTTTCGATAATTTCAAAATGTTCACCAAACAAAACCTGCGAAACAATTTCGCTTCGATCACTTGGTTCGGCTCTAAGAGGAATTATGGCAAGATTACAAATGGCAAACATCTAAGTCAATTATGAATTATAAATTACGAATTATGAATTGTTATAATTGCAATTCATAATCCGTAATTGTTAATTTTATTTAAGCTCTTTCAATAACAATAGCAGAAGCACCGCCACCTCCATTACAAATAGCTGCAGCACCAATTTTTGCATTGTTTTGCTCTAAAACATTAATAAGGGTTACGATAATTCTTGCGCCAGAACAACCTAATGGATGTCCAAGAGAAACAGCGCCACCATTTACGTTTACTTTATTGTTATCTAAACCTAATATTTTTGCATTAGCTAGTCCAACAACTGAAAATGCTTCATTGAATTCAAAATAATCAACGTCTGAAATTGAAATTCCTGCTTTGTTTAATGCTTTTGGTAATGCTTTTGCTGGAGCAGTTGTAAACCATTTTGGTTCTTGAGCTGCATCTGCATACGATTTTATATAAGCCAAAGGCTTTAAACCTAATGATTGCGCTTTTTCTTCGCTCATTAATACTAAAGCTGCCGCACCATCATTAATTGTTGAAGCATTTGCTGCAGTAACAGTTCCGTCTTTGGTAAATACAGCGTTAAGCGTTGGTATTTTGTCTAATTTTACGTTGGTAAATTCTTCGTCTTTAGCAAAAATGATTGGTTCGCCACGTCTTTGTGGGATAGATACAGGAATAACTTCGTTGTCAAATTTTCCTTCTGCCCAAGCTTTTGCAGAACGTTCATATGATTGAACTGCGAAAGCATCTTGCTCTTCACGACTAATATTGTATTCGGTTGCGCATAAATCAGCACAAACTCCCATTGCATTTCCGTCATAAGCATCGGTTAAACCGTCTTTTTGCATACCATCAACTAATGAAGTTGGTCCAAATTTCACACCATTTCTCATGTGTACATAATGCGGAATTAAACTCATGTTTTCCATTCCACCAGCAATTACCACTTCGGCATCACCACTCATGATGGCTTGTGTACCTTGCATTACGGCTTTCATTCCCGAAGCACATACTTTGTTTACGGTTGTTGTTGGGATTGTATTTGGTAAACCTGCAAAAAGGGATGCTTGAGTTGCTGGAGCTTGTCCAACTCCAGCTTGAATAACATTACCCATCAATACTTCGTCTACTAAATTTGGATCTAAATTTATTTTTTCTAAAGCACCTTTTATAGCTGCTGCACCCAATTGTGGAGCAGTAACCGAAGATAAACTTCCCATAAAACTTCCTATTGGAGTTCTTACTGCCGAAACTATAACTACTTTTTTACTCATAATACTTGTTGTTTGTTTGTCCTGCAAATCTAAACTTTTATTACAAATTATGGAATTCAATCCTTAATAAATCTTCAATTGAAGTAGATTAATAAAAATATAATTTAGCTAGTATGTTGATAGTGAAGTTTTTTAAAATTAATTTTATTTTATTAGTAAAAAAAGATTTGAAATAGTTGTAAATTATAGAATGTTAAATTACATTTGCAACCGCTTAAAAGAAAGTTCTTATTACAATATTGAAAATTTAGGAGAGGTGCCGGAGTGGTAACGGAGCAGATTGCTAATCTGTCGACGGGTAACCGTCGCCAGGGTTCGAGTCCCTGTCTCTCCGCTTTTTCGGGGTGTAGCGTAGCCCGGTTATCGCGCCTGCTTTGGGAGCAGGAGGTCGCAGGTTCGAATCCTGCCACCCCGACAAAATTGTAAATAGAAAACATCTAAGAGTTTGGTCTCATAGCTCAGCTGGATAGAGCAACTGCCTTCTAAGCAGTAGGTCGAAGGTTCGAATCCTTCTGAGATCACATAAATCCCTTGAGAAATCAAGGGATTTTTTGTTTTATAACATTTCGTAAAATTTATCAGAAAAGAGAAAGCATAAAAAAAACCGAGCTAAAACTCGGCTTTCTATTTTTATTGTTGTTTTTGATTTTTCATTTCCTTTTCGATCATTTCATAGAATTCATCGATTTTTGGAAGTACAACAATTCGTGTTCTTCTGTTTTTTGAACGATTGTCAACCGTGTTGTTTTCTACTAATGGAATAAATTCTCCACGACCTGCTGCAATCAATTGCGATGGTTTAACGCCTAAATCTTTAGTTAAAACTCTAACAATAGCTGTAGAACGTTTCACACTCAAATCCCAGTTGTCTACTAATATTGCGTTTCCAGTAAATGGAACGTTATCAGTATGACCTTCGACCATACATTCAAATGTTGGACGACTGTTGATTACTTTTGCTACTTTAGCCAAAACTTCTTTTGCTCGGTCACTTACTACGTAGCTTCCGCTTTTGAAAAGTAATTTATCTGCGATAGAGATAAATACAACTCCTTTTTCAACATTTACCTCGATATCAGGATCAGAAATACCTACTGAACTTTTTAAGCTAGTAACCAATGCTAAAGTAACACTATCTTTTCTAGTTAAAGCATCTTGAAGACGAGTAATTTTTAAATCTTTTTCTTTTAAGCTTTCTAATGATTTTTCTAGATTTTGAGCACCTTTACTAGTCAACATTGTCAATTCTTTTTGATTATTAATCAAATCAGAATTATTTTGTTTTAAATAATCATTTTGTTTTTGAAGAGCTTCTTTTTCAGATAAACAAAGGTTTAGTTTAACTGTTGTAGAATTTAATAAATCTTGACATTCTTTATTTTGCGCTTCTAAAGCTGCAATTTTTTTCTTTGTGCCACATGATGTCAATGTTAAAGCAACGATTGATAGACCTAAAATTACTTTTTTCATAAAAGGGTAATTAAAATTTTAACAAAAATACGGATTATTTTAAATTCAGATAATAGTTCAGAGTTATAAACTATTGTTAAATCTTATCAAATACCTTGCCATTTTTAACAAAATATTGGTAAACAATACTTTTGGTATAATAGTAGTTTTTGAGTTGTAATGATGTTCTTTTTTTTAATGTTTTGTTAATCAATGAATAAAAGGAGAAATGTGCTTTGATGATAGCAAAAGAATGTTTGAATTTTCCTTTAAAAACAAATTGAATTCCGGCTAATCCATCCATACAAAGTCGTGAGAAAATGATTGAAAATAATTCTTTTTTTGGTAGGTTTTTCAGCAGCATCAGCAATGAATTTCTGAAGTTCAGAAATGTTTTTCTAGGATTTCCTTCGTTTAAAGTTGCACCACCAACGTGAAAAACTACTGATTTTGATGTATATTTTATTTTATATCCACCATTAATCGCACGCCAGCATAAATCGATTTCTTCTTGATGTGCAAAAAAGTCATCATCGAAACCATTTAATTGATTGAAAATATCTTTTCGGATGAAAAAACAAGCTCCACTTGCCCAAAAAATTGTTTGCTCATCATCATATTGTCCGTTGTCTTTTTCGACGTTGTCAAAAATTCGCCCACGACAAAACGGATAACCAAATTTATCAATATAACCTCCAGCAGCACCAGCATATTCAAAATAAGCTTTGTTTTTATAATCCAATATTTTAGGTTGTATAATTCCAACTTCAGGATTGTTTTCAAATAAAGATAGAATAGGAGTAAGCCAGTTTTCGGTAACTTCAACATCTGAATTTAAAAGGCAGAGATATTTTTCTTCAATATTTTGCAAAGCTACATTGTAACCTTTAGCAAAACCATAATTAGCATCATTTTGAATGATTGTTACAGAAGGAAACTGATTTTTTATTACTTCCAATGAATTATCAGTCGAAGCATTATCGGCAACATATATTTTGGCTTCGCTTGAGAAAGAAATTACAGAAGGCAGAAATTGTTTCAATAGTTTTTCTCCATTCCAATTCAGTATAACAACGGCTATTTTTTTCAAATTATTGGTTTAAAAATTGGGTAATTCTTTCAAGAAAACATATTTTTCGTTTTCAAAATCCATTTGGCAAAAATAATGATTTAAGCCGTTGGTTACCATTAAATATTCGGATTTTAGCTTTAAATTATAACGTGCAATTTGATCAAAAGTATCTTGTGTGATACTAATTTCAGGTGCTTTGCATTCAATTAATAAAAACAATTCACCGTTGGGTTTGAAAACCGCAATATCATATCTTTTACTGGTATCATTTACTTTGATGAGTTTTTCAACATTGATATAGGATTTTGGATATTTTTTTTCATCCAAAAGAAATTGAACTGTGTGTTGACGAACCCATTCTTCGGGAGTAAGAATGATAAATTTTTTCCTGATAACATCAAAAATAGCGACTTTATTTTTACTATTTTTGAGCCGAAACGAGTAAGCAGGAAAATTTAGTTTTTGCATAAAGCAAATTTAGTTAAAATTGATTAACTGCCAACTGTTACTGTCAACGGAAGACTAATATAATGGATGAAGTACTAAAAATTATTAACGATATTAAAGCTGGAAATATAAAACCAATCTACTTTTTGATGGGTGAAGAACCTTATTATATTGATAAGTTAACCGAATATTTTGAAGAGAATATTTTATCAGACGATGAAAAAGGGTTTAACCAAATGGTGATTTATGGTCGTGATACTTCGGTAGATGAAATTGTTTCCAATGCAAAACGTTATCCAATGATGGCTGACAGACAAGTTGTTATTGTAAAAGAAGCTCAGGAATTAGCAAAAACTATCGATAAGATTGAAAGTTATATTGAAAATTCGCAACCAACAACGGTTTTGGTTTTTGCCTATAAATATAAATCGATTGATAAACGAAAAAAGTGGATTAAAACGTTAAGTAAAGTTGGTGTTGTATTTGAAAGCCATAAACTTAAAGAATACAAAGTTGGCGAATGGGTGAAACGTGTTTTACAAGGTCGAGGTTATGGCATTGAACCCAAAGCGATGCAGATGTTGGTGGAATATCTTGGAAATGATTTAAGCCGAATTGCGAATGAATTAACTAAACTTGAAATTATTCTGCCAAAAGGAAGTACGATTACGCCATCGCATATTGAAGTAAATATTGGTATCAGCAAGGATTATAATGTTTTTGAATTGCGTAAAGCTTTGGGCGACAGAGACCAATTTCGTGCCTATCAAATTGTGAATTATTTTGCCCAAAATAGCAAAGAAAACCCGATGGTTGTTGTCATAGCACAGTTGTTTAGCTTTTTCTCCAGCTTATTGAAATTCCATGGATTAAAAGATAAATCACAAGGAAATGTTGCCAAAGAACTTGGTGTAAATCCTTATTTTGTAGGTGATTATATTACAGCTTCCAAAAACTATCCGATGAAAAAAGTAAGCGGAATTGTTAGTACGCTTCGTAATATTGACGGAAAAAGTAAAGGTGTTGGCGCGGCTAATTTACCCGAAGCTGATTTGTATAAAGAACTTTTGGTTAAGATTTTTAATTAAATATTCGTTAAAATTTGCAAAATGTAATATTTTTTTTATTTTTGCAATCTAATCAAAATTTTATTTAAATGAAAAAATTATTTTTATTTGCATTAGCTTCAATAGCAATTTTGTCGTCTTGTTCCTCAGATGATTCTGTGAAAGTTACAGAAGATAAATTAACTAAAAAGTGGTATTACAAAAGTTATCAAGCAAACGGAGATACAGATGCTTATGATCATTTACCCTGTGCTAAAGATTATGTTGAGTTTTTACCTAATGGATCTTACACAGAGTTTTATATAAATGATTGTACTCCTTTAGAAACTGGTTCATCAACTGGAAGTTGGGTTTTAGAAGGAAATACTGTTGCTGTAGCAATTGACGGTGAGAATTACAATGGAAAAATAACAAAGTTAAGTGATACTCAATTACAATTAACAATTCGAGCTGATTATGATGATGATGGCGATGAAGAAAATGTAAAAGTTAACTTTACAAATAACTAAACAAGAAAAAACATTAACTATTCGGTTAATGTTTTTTTTTACATCATTATGAAGTTATTAATGAATTAAATATTTCATTGTTATAAATAACTTTCCCCAAAAGTTAGTAAATTTATATCAGGATCGAGGATGGAAAATTCTTTTTGTCCCCAAGGTTTTACTTCCAACAAACCATTAGGATGAATTCGGGTTTTGTTGTCTAATAACGTTTGGTAAAGATTATCAATAGTATTGGTTCGGATGTAAACTTGTCCGTAGTTTTCATCAGGATTTAAATCGGCAAATTCAAAAAAATGAATTTCTACATCGTCTTTTTTTAGTATCAAATAACCGTCATAGTCTGCTGCGCCAATATCGATAAAACCCAGTTGATTGATATAAAAATCTTTGGTTTTCGCTTTGTTACGCATGGGTAACTTTGGGTGAATTGAGGTTAGCATAGTTTGATTTTTTTGGAAATGAAATTGGTTTTTTAGAAACCTTTGTCAAAGTTCAAAACTTTGACAAAGGTGTAGTTTTGGGTTGATTTTTTGCCACTGATTACATGGATTGATTTATGTTTCTTAACTGCGTAAAATTTTCTCCATTTTTTTGCCTTTTGCCAATTCGTCAACCAGTTTGTCTAAACAACGAACTTGCTTGGTTAACTCATTTTCGATTTCTTCTATACGATAACCACAAATCAAGCCGATAATTAAATGCGCATTTGGGTTAATCGTTGCTTTTTGAAAAAACGTTTCAAAAGTTACTTTTTCATCAATTAGTTTTTGAATAGTTGCTTCATCAAAACTGGTTAACCAAGTAATCACTTGATGCAATTCTTCTTTGGTGCGGTTTTTTTTCTCGACTTTGGTTACATAATGCGGATAAACCGTTGCAAAAGTCATTTTGGCAATTCGTTCGTTATGTTCTTGTGTTGGATTCATTTGTTTATTTGCTCTCTCAAATATAAAAAATAATCCCAAAATTTTCCATAAAAAAAACTCCATCACAAAGACTGAGTTTTCAATAAATTCATGAAAAATGATTTAATGTTGCGGAACTTCATCAAAATTAATCATCCAGTTGATGCCAAATTTGTCGGTAAACATTCCAAAATATGCACCCCAAAATGTTTTTTCCATCGACATGATGATGTTACCACCAGCTGAAAGTCCGGCAAAAAGTTTGTCGGCTTCTGCTGCGCTATCGGTATTGATTGAAACGGAAAAATTGTTACCAAAAGTGACATCGCCGTGAGCCGAAGTTGTATCGCTAGCCATCAAAACGGTTTCTTTGCTAATAGGTAAAGCAACGTGCATAATTCGGTTGCTTTCTTCTGCTGTCATTTTTGGTGTGTTGTCATCGGCTGGCATGTCTTTAAATTTACCAATATGAGCAAATTCGCCACCAAAAACTGATTTGTAAAAATTAAATGCTTCTTCGGCATTTCCGTTGAAGGTTAAATAAACGTTTACTATTGCCATTATTTTATTGTTCTGCGTATTTTTTGAAATTTTCCAAAATAGCTTGCCAACCATCGCGTTGTAGTTCAAGCGAGTGAATATTTTCTGGGAAGAAATTTTCGGTAACGATAATGTTATCGTCTAGTTTATGGAATTTTACGGTTACTTTTCGACCATCGGAAATATGATAAATAAATTGCTTCATCGGGATAACTTCTTCATAGGTTCCAACGAAATCAAAACTCATTTCACCATCTTTGGAAGCCATTGTATAAGTAAAGTTTTTGCCCGCTTCAAGTAGGTTCTCGGCTTTTGGACAATGCCAATCATCGGAGGCAAAGTTCCAGTTAACGACATGTTCGGGTTGAGTGAATTTGTTCCAAACATTTTCCAAAGTATCTTTAACAGAAGTTTTTACTGTAATTGCGGTTTTTTCGTTGCCTTCGGCTATTTGTTTTACTTTTTCTAAACCACTTGGAAATGTTTTTTCGAAATAATCTACATGATCTTCTACCGTATCAACGCTTGCTTTTACTGTTGTAATTCCGTTTTTTTCTACTAAATCGTAGCGTTCTTTACAGCCAGACCAAACTTTTGTTTCTTCAGTAATCGGATGTTCTTCAAAGTTTTGAATTTCGCCAATATGTTGGAAAAGCATCGTTTCAAATGGTTTTTTCAGTGTAATTAGGGAAAACATTCCACCACCTTCAGGCGATAGGAAATGAATTTTGCTTCCTTCATTCCAATCGGATACAATAAATGAACCAGGACAAAAAACACTCGTCCAGCTTTCATAATTTTCTTCATCCCATAATGCATACCAAACTTTTTCCTTTGGCGCATTGATGTCGATGGAAAAGGTTAGTTTTTTCATTGTTTGTTTTTTTGGAAAGTAAAGTTAGTAAAAACTCTTTTGGATTGGCTTAAAGTTCATAAAATTCTATGGGCAAATCATCGGGATCAGAAATAAAAGTAAAGCGTTTTCCTGTAAATTCATCTATTCGGATTGGTTCCGAAACAATTTGATTTTTGTTTAAATGATTGATGACAACTTCAAGATTATCAACTGCAAAAGCCAAATGTCGTAAACCTGAAGCTTCTGGTCTTGAAACTCTTTTTGGCGGATTTGGAAAAGAAAATAACTCAATAACATAGTTTCCGTTTAGTGCTAAATCGAGTTTATAGGATTGTCGTTCGCTTCGATATATTTCCTGAATAATAGTTAGTCCCAAAACTTCGGTATAGAATTTTTTGGATACTTCATAATTGGAACAAATAATGGCAATATGATGAATATTTTTTAGCATAAAAATGAATTTAGAAGTAAATGTAAAAAACCTTTAGGATAGAAAGTAACAAAAAAACATCGATAAACGGTAATTGAGTTTTATTTTATCGAGTTTTAGAGTAGATTAACGATTAATTAGTACTGTAACTAACACAAGATTATACTTTTACCAAACAATCAGCAAATGATTGATTACATAGAAAGTTACTTAGCTTATAATAAATGTCAAAAATCAAAATCAAACAAATTGTTTGAAAACCGTTTCGAAAGAGACGGTTTTTTTTATTATAATTATGTTAAAGTTTTTTGTTGTAAAAAAATATTTTTATAAATTTGAATATCTTTTAAATAAAAATACATAAACTAAAATTTAACCGTTTCGAAAGAAACGGTTTTTTTTATTTTATTAGTTTTGTAATTTTCAAAATCCTTTCAATAACTCCATTAATATCTTCCGAAAGTTTGACTTTATAAACTATTCCAACATAAACTAAGGAAACCAAAACTGATTTCAGCATGATATTAATTATAGGATGAAAAGGAAAATCCCAATAATAAAACCCGAAGAAACAAATCAATCCAATAGCTAAAGCGTAAATTGTTTTGATGGTAAACGGATAGAGTTTCATTTTTAAAACCACAAAAAGCAGTTTGGCAATGCTGTACAGTGTAATTGAAATTAATGTTGCAATTGCTGCGCCATCAATACCATATTTTGGAATAAAAATCATATTGAGTGTCACAGCAAGTAAACCAAGCAATAATCCTAAAAACAATACGGCACGATAATATTTGGAGTTGAAAATAATCGAATTATTGTTGCCTAAAATCAAATCGAAATATTTAGAAAGTCCAATGATGAAAAACACAAAAACACCACCGCGATAATTTTCTGGTAAAAGCAAATAAATTTGATTGATGTTTACTAAAAGTCCAATATAAACCAATCCGCCAACGATTTGTAGTGTTATTGAAGTTTTTTTATATAAATCGTTCAGTTCGTCATGTTTGTTTTCAATCATCAGTTTTGCAGTAATCGGGTAGGTTATTTGGTGCATTGCACGACTTGGAACCGCAATAACCGTTGCGATAAAACCTGCTACCGTATAATAGGCAATTTGTTTTAAATCTAGATATTGATTAAGCATCGTTTTATCGATGTCAATTAGTATGTTAGCAACGCTACCCGAAAGAATTATAAACGAAGAATAAATTATAATAGGTTTAGCATTCGTTGGTAATTTAAAGCTAAATTGAATAGTTTGAACTTTATTGGCATAAAAAAACATAATCAACATACTAGCCAAATAAACATACATTGTAGCTGTAATGAATTGCTCAACGGTTATAAAATTAAAATAAACGCCAAAGAGGAAAATTGAAATCAGAATTCGCAAACCAACTTCTTTGATGAAATTTCCAAAAACCGATTGCAAATGTACCTTTACCCAAGCATAGAAAATCTCAAAATACGCCATACACAATCCAATAATTGGAATTTGCCAGACATAATCATAAACGATATTATTTTTTTTGGATAAAAATGTTGCAATTTCAGGATAAAAAATGGTGCCAAAGATAAAAATCGGCACGATTGCTAGTAAAGGAATTGCTAAAATAAAACTAAAAAACTGACTTTTTTCTTTTTCGGTTTTGTATTCAGAGAAAAATTTAATCAACGTATTATGAACACCAAATGCCATCAACGGAAAAATAACATTAGCAGATGAAAGGATATAATTCGTTAATCCATAAAAATCATCACCTAAAAAATGCGGATACATGAACAATGTATTTATCGCACCAATGGCAAAACCAACATAGGTTATGACTGTGTTTTTAATGGATTGGTTGATAACGATGCCCATTTTTTGATATTAGATTTCAGATATTAGATATTAAATTTGTGAGCCTTGAGTTTTCTTGGTGTTCTTTGTGGTTAAGAAATTATTTTCGTCAATTGTTCCGTTAAACTTTTTCTTGAATATTGTTGCAAACCAACAGCGTGAACTTTTAAATTTTGTTCCTTATATAAATTGTAATACTTCAAAAGTAACTCTTTTAATGGTTCCAATTCGTCATATAAAAAGAAAACTCCAGTATTGGTTGAAGTAATAATTTCGGCAAAATCAGAACCTTCTGGACCAAGCGCAATAATTGGTCTTTCGGAAACCATGTATTCAAATAATTTACCAGGAATTATACTTTTGGTCTCTTCAGAATTGATTTCGATTAACAACAAAACTTGCGATTTTCTTTGATGTTCAACCGCTTCTTGATGAGAAACATAACCCAAATTCAATACAAAATCATTCAATCTAAATTCTGAAATAGTATCCAAAACTTCCTGACTGACAGCACCGATTAATTTTAATTGAAAATCTCTTCTGAAATCGGGATTTTCTTTGGTTAATTCTTTTAACGCTTTCCACAAAATTCTTGGATTTCGCTCAGAAAGAAATGAACCGATATGTGCCAAAGTAAACTTTTCGTCCAAAGGTTGTTTGCTTACTTTTTCCACGTCATAACCATTGGTAATTACTTCAATCGGTTTTGAAGTTATCGCTTGGAACTCGTTTTTGGTGGTTTTACTCGTTACGATTATAGTATCAGCAGTTGTTAGCACTTCTTTTTCTAAAGCTTTGTGCTTTTTCTCAGCAGAAGAAGATAATTTCAACGCTTTGTGATAGCCAATCGTTGTCCACGGATCACGAAAGTCGGCAAACCATTTTACGTTCAACTCTTTTTTTAATTGCAAACCAATCAAATGCAAACTATGCGGCGGACCAGAAGTTACAATTGTGTCGATTTGGTTTTCTTCGATGTATTTTTTCAAATACTTTACCGAAGGTTTTACCCAAAGAAAACGAGCATCAGGAATGAAAATATTGCCTCGAACCCAAAGCAATGTTTTTTCTAAAAACGATTGTTTTTTTTGATTGGGAATAATCCCCGAACTGATTTTTTTGGTTTTATTTTTTCCTAAAAAAGAAGCAAAACCATACGGTTCGACGATTTTCTTTTTTAGAATAATCGCTTTCTCCGAAACTTCACTTTGCAAACCGTTATCGATAATAGGATAGGTTGGGTTTTCGGGAATATAAACGATTGGTTGAATATTAAAATCAGGTAAATATTTGACAAACTTTAACCATCGCTGAACACCTGGTCCACCAGCTGGCGGCCAATAATAGGTAATGATTAAAAGTTTTTTTGGTTCAGGTTTCACTAACAATTATTGAGTTTTCATTGACATCTATAGCCAGTTGAAAATATTCATATTTACTTTTCCAACTATTTGATTTTTTAATTATTTCAAATAATCGTTCAAGACGTTCGATTGCAATAGAATTTTCAGGTTCAACCTTTTTTTTATACTCAGAAACTTTAGATTTAGCTTTCATATTACAAAAGTTAACCAAACAAATTTACTTATTTTCGTTACTCTTTCTTCTTTTTTCTCTCAAAATAAACACCACCAATAATCAATAAAATCATTCCAATGGAACTAAACAAAGCAATTGTACTTCCTGTTTTTACAACTTCTGGTTCAAACTTGAATTCGATAGTGTGTTTTCCTTTTGGAACGTCTAAACCACGAAGTGTGTAATTCACTCTATAAATTGGTGCTTCTTTACCATCGATTGTTGCTTTCCAACCATTAGCATAATAGATTTCAGAGAAAACTGCAAAGCCGTCATTACTATTATTGGAAGTATATTTCAAATGATTTGGTTTGTATAAATCGAGTTTGATTGTCGCTAAACTATCAGTAATAAGTTTAGTTTCATACAAAGAAGCTTTAGGTTTTGGAACAAATTGATTATTCTTTACAGGAGATGCGGATGCATCTATAACGGCAACATTCTTTGTATCTAATTTATCTAATGCTTTCATTTCTTCATCAGCAGATTTTACTTTCTGAATTTTAGAAACAAACCATGCATTTCCGTTAGCATCAGGATTGATGGTAGCAAATTCTTGTCCTTTTTCGTCGTTTTGAATGATGTATTTGATGTTCAACATATCCAAAACATTTTTATTGTTTTTGGCAATTTGATAATCAAATAATTGTTGAATTCTTTTTGGTTTTGCAGCATGATAACCACCAAGTGATTTATGGAAATAAGAAGCTCGCGCGCTACTCATGTTTCCAGCAACTTCAAAAACGCGATAATGAGTTGTGTCTTGAAGAATTTGCATATCAGCTTCTTTGGCTTGGAATGGTTCGTTCATTTCACGAGCGCTAACAAAATCTTTAGCGTTTACGTAGTTTTTTGCCACAAAAAATAAATCGGCAACCATAAACAAACCAATTAAAATAATGGTATTTCCTTGTGCTAATTTGCCTTTAAAGTAAAACCAAAGCAATCCAAAAGCAACCAACATAAAGAAACCAGAACGCAACAAATCAGCTTTGTACAAACTTTCTCGATCTAATTTTAAAGCGTCAACAAAAGCTGTTCCCATTTCGCGCCCATAAGCTTCAATATAGTAGTTGTCGTTAGCGGTTGTAAATTCGAACATTCCTTTGCATAAGAATAATAAAACCACTAATCCAATAGAAGTTCCAGCCGTGTAAAGCAACGATTTTTTACGATTTTCTTCATTTTTAATGAATGATTGTAATCCCATAATGGCCAAAACAGGAACGCACAATTCTAAAATGACTTGTATTGAAGAAACCGCTCTAAATTTGTCATACATTGGAACATAATCAATGAAAAAGTCAGTCAAAGCCGGGAAATTTTTACCCCAAGAAAGTAGCAAAGAGAAAACCGCTCCAGCAACGAAAGCATATTTTATTTTTCGTTTGTCATGATATAAAGCTAAAATTGCTAAAAAGAAAACAATCGCACCAATATAAGCTGGCGCAGCAACAATGGGTTGATTTCCCCAATAGGTTGGAACGTTTTCTGCAAATTCTGCAGCTTCGCTTGGCGATGCACCTTGATTGGAAATAAATTCATATAAATTACTGTCTGTTCCCACATTTTCGGCATTGGAACCACCAAATAAACGTGGCGCAATTAGGTTGAAACTTTCGGCAATTCCATAGCTGTATTCAGTGATGTATTCTCGTGAAAGTGCATTATCGGTCGTTACTTTTGAACCATCTGGATTGAAAGTTAGTTCGTTTTTACTTCTCGTACTAAAATCTGCATATTCTTTGGTTGCCAATAAGTTAGTGGCATTTGCACCAATGGCCAAAACGACTGCAACGGCAAATGTTCCGATGATTTTAGGCAATGCTTTTAAGTCTTTTTCTTTAACTAATTTGTATAAGAAATAAACCGAAAACACCAGTAAAAAGAGCAACAAATAATAGGTCATTTGAAAGTGATTGGCATTGATTTCCAATGCTACAGCTAGCATCGTTAGAATTCCACCGTGAATAAAATGTTTCCTGAAAACCAATATAAATCCGGCAACAACCAACGGCATATAAGCAATTGCATGAGCTTTTGCATTGTGTCCAACGCCAAGAATAATTATCAAATAGGTTGAAAACCCAAAAGCTAAAGCTCCAAAAAATGCTTTCAACGGATTAACTCGAAATACCAAAAGCAACGCATAAAATCCTAAGAAATAAAGGAATAAATAATCGGCTGGACGAGGAAGAAAACGCAAAGTATCGTCTAATTTTCCGATATAATCGTTTGGATAATTAGCACCAAGCTGATAGGTTGGCATTCCGCCAAAAGCTGAGTTTGTCCAATAAGGTTCAGCGTTATATTCGGCTCTGAAATCGTTTTGTTCTTTTGCCATTCCGGTATATTGAACAATATCCGATTGATAGATTTTTTTTCCTTGCAATACAGGATAAAAATAAATTAAGGCAATAACTACAAAGCCAAGTATGGCTAATAAATGGGGATAGAACTTTTGAAGTTGCTTCATTATAATTGGTTACGGGTTTTAGTTTTCGAGTTCAAGGTTGTAAAAGGATATTTTTTATCCAACTTTAATCTTACTCAATTTCTTCAAAGTCAACATATTCGCCAACCACTTTTTTCTCTTTCGGTTTTTCCTGAGTTTTTTGTTGAGCTTGCTGCTGTTGCTGCTGATACTGTTGTTGCTGTTGTTCAAATTGTTGTGATGCTTTTTCTACTACTTTTTTGGCAAAAACTGGTAAAAAAAGCTTTGCTAAAAACTTAAAAATATAGTAAAAAGCGATAATATAAAGTATGGTTTTTAAAAAACCGTTAAAAGATGCCGTTTCCATCATTGAAATAATTTTTGTCAAAAATACAAATTTCAATGAAGTTAAATTAGCTTTCTGTTCTTAAATAAATGATAAATTATATTACTTTTGAACAACATTAGAACCTTTATTTATGAAAAAATATCAAATCTGTCTTTTATTACTATCGCCATTTTTCTCAATTGCACAGTACACTGACGTAATTAATTCCAATCGACCGGGAAAATCAATGTCGGCATTTTCTGTTGGAGAAACCGTTTTCCAAGCAGAAGCAGGTTTTTTTGGATTATCAGAAAAACATGACGCTATTCGATATGAGTCAAATGGTTTAGGTTCGGATTTAAGTATTCGATATGGTGCTTTTTGGGAACAATTTGAAATGATTTTGGATTTACAATATCAGCAAGATTGGTATCAGCAACCACTGTTAGAAGACACACGCAGTGGTTTGAGACAAACTGTTATTGGGGCAAAATACTTGATTTATGATCCTTTTAAAAATGCTGTTCAAGACAAACCAAATTTACTGAGTTGGAGAGCAAATCAAAAAAATAAATTCAAATTAAGAGATTTGATACCGGCAGTATCACTTTATGCTGGTTTTAATTTAAAAATTGGAAACAATCCATTTGTTAGGGACGACTCTTTTATTAGTCCTAAAGGAATGTTGATTACTCAGCATCATTTTGGTGGTCGTTGGGTTTGGGTTAATAATATTATTTTGGACAAAATAACAACTGAAGATGCATATTTAGGATTAGTTTCTACATTAACAAGAGGTTTTAATGTTCGCTGGTCAGGGTTTTTAGAATTTCAAGGAATAAAAGGAGATTTTTACTCGGATTATTTGTTTCGTGGTGGTGCAGCGTTTTTAGTTAGAGAAAACATTCAATTGGATGCTTCTTTGTCAAAAAACATTAAAGATACACCAGATGTTCTAGGTGCAAGTATTGGTTTGTCGTGGCGATTTGATGCCAATTATGAAAAAATATATTTAAGAAGTACAAAACCAGTCGACGACAAAGACAAAAAAGGGAAAGATAAAAAGGATAAAAAAGACAAAAAGAAACGTAAAGACGAAGTTCAATTAGAAGAAACAAAACCATAAAATGATTACAATAGTTGAAGCCAATTCAAAGCAATTATTAAAAGATTTCGTAAAATTTCCTTTTGAATTATATAAAAACCATCCGTTTTGGGTTCCGCCGTTGATTGCAGACGAAATGGAAACATTTGATAAAGACAAAAATCCAGCATTTAAAAGTGCAGAAGCATATTTTTATTTGGCTTATAAAAACAATAAAATTGTTGGTCGAATTGCCGCCATTATCAATTGGAATGAAGTAAAAGAGCAACAAAAAAGTAAAGTACGTTTTGGTTGGTGGGAAACTATAGACGATGTCGAAGTTACAAAAGCTTTACTAGAAAAAGTATATGAGTTAGGCAGAAAAAATAATCTGGAGCATGTTGAAGGTCCAATGGGATTTTCAAATTTGGATAAAGTAGGCGTAATGACTGAAGGTTTTGAGGAAATGGGTTCCATGATTACGTGGTATAATTATCCGTATTATGCATCGCATTTGGATAAATTGGGTTATGTAAAAGAAAAAGAATATCTCGAAAACAAATTTCCTTTTGAAAATGTAAAACCCGAATTTTTTTTAAAAGCGCAAGAACTTATTAAGAAACGATACCAACTTCGCCCATTAAATTTTACTAAGACAAAAGACATTATGCCATTTGTGGACCAAATGTTTGATTTGTTTAATAAATCTTATGCTTCGTTATCATCTTTTGTTGCAATAACCGATATTCAAAAGGAATATTTCAAGAAAAAATACATCAGTTTTATTAATCCAGAATACATCAAGTTTGTATTGGATAAAGATGACCAAATAGTAGCTTTTAGTATCGTTATGCCTAGTTTTTCTGAAGCCTTGCGAAAAGCAAATGGCAAATTGTTTCCTTTTGGATTTTATCATTTGCTCCAAGCAAGAAAGAACAGTAAAGACGTTTTATTTTACCTGATTGGAGTTGATCCTGAGTATCAAAGTAAAGGTGTAACAGCGATAATTTTTAACGAATACTACAATACTTTTACAGAAAAAGGAATAAAAAACTGTATTCGAACTCCAGAACTAGCTGATAATCATGCTATTCATAATATTTGGAAGCATTTTAATCCTGAAATTTTTAGACGTCGTTGTACATTTAAAAAGAATTTATAATCGACCAACTGCATAGCGATTGTTTTTAATCGATTAAAGCGTTAGTTCAAAGAGTATTTTAAAAAAATATATCGTATTGAATTACTTTAGCAACCTATTACCATCAAAAGCAAACCTAAAAAAGGTTGTTTGTTTCGATTATGAAAAACTATTTATTAACATCGGCTGTTAGCGATAAGATATTATACAAAAAGAGTGTCACTTCTGTGTCTGTATCTTATGAACTTTATTCGAAAGAAAAAGAGAACAACTCATCAAAACCACACACAATTCCATATGCAAAACCAATTGCCATAGGTATGCTGTTTTTGATGTTATTTTTGGTAAATTAAAATCCCACTAAATACTTAATTTGATGATAAAGCTAGTTCTTGTGACTAGCTTTATTTTTTTGCAATGAAATTACAATTCCACCAGCTAACGAAAGCGCAATAAAGCCTAGCGAAACCCATTCTGGAAATTTAAAATGATGGATAAGTAGCATTTTTATTCCAACAAAAGTTAAAATTGCAATCAAACTATATTCTAAATAGCTGAAACGTTCCAGCATATTTGCCAAAAAGAAGTACATCGAACGTAAACCAAGAATGGCAAAAATATTAGAACTAAATACTAAAAACGGATCGGAAGTAATCGCTAAAATAGCTGGAACGCTATCCATTGCAAAAAGTACGTCCATTAATTCAATAACGATAAGAGCTACAAATAAAGGTGTTGCAAAAGTGATATTTCTTTTTTTGATGAAAAACTTTTGTCCTTCCATGTGCATTGTTACCGGAATTATTTTTCGCATGTTTCTAAAAATATACGATTTCTTTGGGTTGAATTCGTCGTCTTGGCCTTTAAATAACATCTTGGCAGCCGTGAAAATTAAAAACGCTCCAAAAATATAAGTCATCCAACTGAATTTATTGATAAGCAATACGCCAAAATAAATCATCAAACCTCTAAAGGCAATCGCACCAAGAATTCCCCAAAACAAAACTCGGTGTTGGTATTTCTGCGGAATTTTAAACGAAGCAAAGATTACGGCAATTACAAATATATTGTCAACGCTAAGCGATAATTCGATTAAATAACCAGTGATGTATTTCATCACAGCTAAGTTTGGCGTAAGATTGGTTGGGTTTTCGATATAATTATTTTGGTATATCCAATAAATCACTCCAGAGAATAGAAATGAAATAGTAACAAAAATTCCTGTCCATTTTCCAGCTTCTTTCGAAGAAATAATATGAGGCGTTTTGTTGAAAACACCTAAGTCTAACGCAAGGAAAAATAAAATAGCTGCAATAAAAATAATCCAAACTAGCATAGTAAAATATATTTCTACAAATATAGTCTTCGGAATGTAATATTGTAATAGTTATGTGATTTTTTTATTTAAAAAAATCATAAATTTTAATAAAATACGAAAATGTAATGCTGTTTGACGATTAATTTAGTTGTTTTATCATTTTAACCCCTGTTTTTTTAGGGGTATTGTTGTTTTGTTTTTAAATATTAATATATTTGCATCAAATTAATAGGGTATAATTTTTAAAAATAAATTTTTATGTCAACTTTACGTTTTCAAGCATTAAAAGACGCATCGGGTAGAAAACCGGTAAAATTTGAAGAAGCAGGAAGAAAATCAGATCTTTTTGGTTCTAATGTATTTAATGATAAAGCAATGAAGCAATATCTAACTTCAGATGCTTATAAAGGTGTAAAAGATGCTGTCCAACACGGAACTAAAATTGATAGAAAATTAGCCGATTATATTGCAATGGGTATGAAAGAATGGGCTTTGTCTAAAGGCGTAACCCATTATACGCATTGGTTTCAACCTTTAACTGGAACAACTGCTGAAAAACATGATGCTTTCTTCGAAACTTCTTATGACGGTTCTGATCCAGTTGAAAAATTTGGTGGTGGTCAATTAGTACAACAAGAACCAGATGCTTCTTCTTTCCCAAATGGTGGAATTAGAAACACTTTCGAAGCTCGTGGATATACGGCTTGGGATCCAACTTCTCCAGCGTTTATTTTTGGAACAACTTTATGTATTCCAACGGTTTTCATTTCTTACACAGGTGAAGCTTTAGATTATAAAACTCCACTTTTACGTGCTTTGAATGCGGTTGATGAAGCGGCTACTGAAGTTTGTAAATATTTTGATAAAAACGTTAAAAAAGTAACAGCAACTTTAGGTTGGGAACAAGAATATTTCTTGGTAGATGCTTCTTTAGCAAATTCTCGTCCTGATTTAGTGATGACTGGAAGAACGTTACTTGGACATACTTCTGCAAAAGGACAACAATTAGACGACCATTATTTTGGTTCAATTCCGTCTCGTGCACTTAATTATATGAGAGAATTGGAAGAAGAATGTATGTTATTGGGAATTCCAGTAAAAACGCGTCACAATGAAGTAGCACCAAATCAATTTGAGTTGGCTCCAATTTTTGAAGAAACGAATTTAGCGGTTGACCATAATTCACTTTTAATGGATGTGATGTCTAAAGTTGGTGAGCGTCATGATTTTAAAGTACTTTTCCATGAAAAACCATTCAAAGGTGTAAATGGTTCTGGAAAGCATAATAACTGGTCATTGGCTACGGATACTGGTGTGAATTTACTTTCACCAAGTAAAACGCCAATGAGTAATTTACAATTCTTGTCGTTTTTTATCAATACAATCAAAGCGGTAAATGAATATGAAGAATTACTTCGTGCAGCTATTGCAACGGCAAGTAATGACCATAGATTAGGTGCAAATGAAGCGCCACCAGCAATTATTTCGGTTTTCATCGGACAACAATTGACAAAAGTTTTAGCAGAATTAGAAGGTGTTTCTAAAGGAAAATTATCTCCAGAAGAAAAAACCGATTTAAAATTAAACGTTGTAGGTAAAATTCCAGACGTAATGTTGGATAATACGGATAGAAATAGAACATCGCCATTCGCTTTTACAGGAAATAAATTTGAATTTAGAGCCGTTGGTTCTTCTGCAAACTGTGCTAATGCAATGACAACTTTAAATTCTATCGTTGCAAAACAATTGAAAGAGTTCAAAAAAGAAGTAGATGCTTTAATTGAAACTAAAGATTTAAAGAAAGACGAAGCCATTTTTAACGTATTAAGAGAATACATCAAGGAAACTAAAAACATCCTTTTTGAAGGTGATGGATATAGTGATGTTTGGGAAAAAGAAGCTAAAAAACGTGGCTTGAGTAATCACAAAACAACTCCAGCGGCTTTGAAAGCTAAAGTATCTCAAAAAGCGTTGGATTTATTCAAAGACTTAAACGTTATGAACCACGTTGAGGTAGAAGCACGTTACGAAATCGAATTGGAAGAATACACTAAGAAAATTCAAATTGAAGGAAGAGTTTTAGGTGATATCGCAAGAAATCATGTGATTCCAACAGCTATTCGTTACCAAAATACGTTAATTGAAAATGTTCGTGGATTGAAAGAAATCTTCGGTAAAGATTTTGAGAAAATTGCAAAAGAGCAAATCTCTTTAATCAAAGAAATTTCGGCTCACATTGAAGGAATTAACTCTAATGTTGAAGCTATGACAGAAGCTCGTAAAAAAGCAAACGCTTTAACTGATGCTCAAAAAATGGCAGAAATGTATTGCGATAAAGTAAAACCATATTTCGAAGTTATCAGAGAACACTGCGATAAATTAGAACTTTTAGTAGATGACGAAGTTTGGACGTTGACTAAATATAGAGAGTTGTTATTCACTAGATAATATAAAAGCGTAAACAACAAAAAATAAAGACAAAAACCTGTTAAGAAATTAGCAGGTTTTTTTGTTTGCGTGCCTTCAAAGATTTTTATTATTTATATTTTAAAATGTTTTTTTTTGATTTAAAATAAAACACAAATTATTTTTAATAATAAATAAATAGTTAAAAATATATAAATTGCTATTAATAACTATGCTTGTATTATTAATAACTTTTTTATTACTATTAATAACTAATTTTGTATTATAAATAACTATGCTAGTAATTTTAATAACTATATTTGTATTATTAATAACTATGCTATAGCTATTAATAACTATTCTATAGCTATTAATAATTATATTTGTATAATTAATAACTATGCTATCGCTATTAATATTTATAATAGTGATAGTAAAAATATTTATATTAACTACAATTTAATCTTTAAAAGAAAATGATAAAAAGTAAAAACAATATCGATACCGGAAAACTAATCGAAAGAGTACAATTGCAACAAAATCGTACCTACAGAGAAATTGAAAAAGCAATTAATAGACCACCAACCTCGATGTATCAATACATTAGAAATTCGAGTATTCAAACCGGAATTTTGATTGATTTGTGTTATGCCATGAAGTATAACTTTTTTCAAGAAATAGCAAATAAGCTTCCAAATGAATTTACTAAAACCGACAAAGACGCCGAGGAAAAATTAGCACAAAAAACAGCTTATGAAAGTCGAATTGCTGAACTTGAAGAAGAAAATAAAATACTTAAAGTTCAGGTTGATTTGTTGATGAAAATAAAAGGATAGCTCCTTTTATTTTGAACTTTCAGTGGCAATTATCAAATATTTTGTGACTACAATACTTTTTTTCAATATATTTCGTTTCTAATGTATGAATATGAAAACCTACTTCTTTTTTGCTCTTTATTTATTGGCCACAATTTTTGTTTCGGCACAAGAACAACTTACTGTTTTTTTTGAAAGTAACAAATTTGATTTGACCATTAAAGAAAATAGAAAACTCCAACAATGGATTTTAGAAAACGCTAATTCCAAGATTTTAGCAATCAATGGATATACAGACGAAGATGGAAGCATTGGTTTCAATGATACTTTAGCAAAAAAACGAGTAAACTTTATTTACAACGAAATCAAAGAACGAGTAAAAATTAGAGATGATTTTAAAACCCGAAGCTTTGGTAAGCAACACGAGCAATCGGTTGATAAAGCGAAAAATAGGAGAGTGACTATTTATTATTTATTAGAAAAAGATTTAGCCAAAGAAAATGAAATCTTAGGCATTGAAGAAGTAAAAGCTGAAGTACCAAAACCTGAAATTGAGTATCCCGAAAAAATGATTTTTGATAACCCAAACGGAACAAAATCAGAGTTCAAACTCGATAGAGAGTTTATGAAAAAAATAGGCAATTCAGTTGCAGGAGAGAAACTTAAGATAGATAATTTAAACTTCATTATCAATACTTTTGCTGTTGCACCCGAGTCGCGAGGCAAACTCTATGAATTACTTTTAGTATTGCAAAACAACCCAAAATTAAAGATAGAAATTCAAGGACACTTATGTTGTATGCCAACCGATAGACTAGACCTATCGACTAAAAGAGCCAAAGCAATTTATAATTTTTTAATAAACAACGACATCTATTCTGGTCGATTATCTTATAAAGGCTTTGGAAGTTCAGAACCTATTTATGCAATTCCTGAAAAGAACGAAACGGAGCGCGCAGCCAATAGAAGAGTAGAAATTTTAATTGTTTCCAATGATTAAAAGCATAAAGTATTTCATCCTTTTGATTTCTTGTTTGAGTTTTGGACAAAGTAAAATGGATGTTTATTTTGACTTCAATGCCGATGTTCCCAATAAAGAATCAATCCAGCAGCTAGACGATTTTTACAGTAATAAAAATATCGAAGTTATCAAAATTGAAGGCTTTTGCGACAGTATTGATACTAAAAACTACAACAAAGAATTAGCCGATAGACGAGTAAAAAATATTCTCGATTTGCTGAAGAAAAACAACGTTGCTATTGCTGAAAACATTTCGTTGATTTCGTATGGAAAAGATTTTGATCGTTCACAAAATCAATCGGAAAACAGAAAAGTGATAGTAACCTATTATGATAAAGAAAGAGATTTTTTTCCCGAGTCGGATATTCCTAAGAGTGAATTGCTAAAGCGGATTAAAGAAGAGAAGAAGACCTTAGCAGCTCAATTTAAAAAAGCAAAAACGGGCGATTTTATCAGAATAAACAACATCCATTTTACCTTCAATTCCGAAAAAATAGTTCCAGAATCGTATGCTATTTTGGAAGAATTATACATGATTATGGTAGTCAATCCGACGATGGTTATTAAGATTAACGGAAACATTTGTTGCAATCCCAATACTTCGGTTACAAAGCTTTCTTATCGTCGAGCGTTGAAGATATTTAACTTTTTAAAAGACAGAGGAATTAATATCAATAGACTGGCATATCATGGTTTTGGCAGCGGAAATCCTGTTTATCCAATTCCTGAACAAAACGAAGAAGAACGAATTGCAAACCGCAGAGTTGAAATTTTAATTGTAAAAAAATAATGAAAAAAGAGCTAATTCTATTGTTATTTATCACAACAAATTGTTTTTCGCAAAAACAGTTTGAGGTTTTCTTTGACTTTAATCAAGATGTTCCTAATAAAAAATCAACTGAAACTTTAATTACTTTTTTAGCAGAAAATAAAAATATTGAAGTACTTAAGTTATCTGGGTTTTGCGATAGTGTTGATACCCAGCAATACAATAAAGTTTTGGCAGAAAAACGTATTGAAAGTATTGTTCAGTTACTAAAAGAGAATAATATAAAAATCAATCAAAACCTTGTTCGAAATGCTGTTGGAAAAGACTTCAAGCAATCAAAAATTCAAGCAGAAAATAGAAAAGTAAACATTTTCTACAAAGAAGAAGAGCAAAAACCTATTGAAAGCCAGCTCACAAAACAAATTAAAAACGCCAAAGTTGGCGAAACCATAAAACTACCTAACATCTATTTCTACAACAATTCCCCACAAATACTACCGAGTTCAATTTCTACATTAGACCAGTTACTATCCGCTATGGAAGAAAACCCCAATCTAAAAATCGAAATTCAAGGACACATCTGCTGTCAAACCGTTCACGATATTGGCGATGTATCCACCGCAAGAGCAAGAGCAATTTACAACTACTTACTCCGTTTTAATATCAACCAAGACAGAATGACCTACAAAGGTTTCGGTTCTTCAAGACCAGTTCACAAAATTCCAGAAAAAAACGAAGACGAAGCAAACGACAATCGAAGAGTAGAAATCCTAATTATTAGCAACTAAAAAACGAAAACTTGTTATACAGTGATTTATGCCATTTAAATAGAACTGCCACTTCCAGACTATATATCGAATAGCAAAACGACAAGACCATATCGTTAGTCAACAAGCAAAAACAAAAAAATAAATACTTCCTACTCTAAAAAAATTCTGGAGCGAAACCCCAGTTTGTACCAGTAAACTATATTCCCGCTATCCGTTTCAATGGCTGCGAGGATTTCTACTACTATCGAGGTTATTCAATAACCGCTACCACGCGAAACCC
>NZ_JACTAC010000043.1 GCF_014486675.1 Flavobacterium macrobrachii | reverse complement strand
ATTAACTAATCAAACTTATAAAATCATCTTCCGAAATAATAGAAATCTTTAATTGACTTGCTTTTTCTAATTTGGCTGGTCCCATATTTTCACCAGCAATTACAAAATCGGTCTTCGCCGAAATAGAACTTCCTACTTTTCCACCGTTTTCTTCTATGGCTTTTTTCAAATCATCGCGAGAAAATTTTTCAAAAACTCCCGAAACCACAAATGTTTTTCCAACCAATTTCTCCGTAGCATTTGGGTTGTGCTTTTCAATTATTTCAAATTGAACTCCAAATTGTTTTAACCGCTCAATTATTCTAATGTTTTCTGGATTGTCGAAAAACTCAATTACACTTTGCGCAATCTTCTCACCTATTTCATCTACCAAAATTAAATCCATCAAAGAAGCATTTCGAATAGCATCAATATTCTTATAATGTTTTGCCAATTTTTTAGCAACAGTTTCGCCAACATATCGAATTCCTAATGCATATAAAACTCTTTCAAAAGGAATTTCTTTGGATTTTTCAATTCCATTTACCAAATTTTCAGCTGATTTTTGCGCCATTCGTTCCAATGGAATTACATCATCAACTTTCAATTCATACAAATCAGAATAATCTTTTACCAAATTATTATGGAATAACAAAGCAACCGTTTCTCCACCAAGTCCTTCGATATCCATAGCTTTTCGCGTGATATAATGCTGAATTCTACCTATAATTTGTGGTGGACAACCATAAAAATTTGGACAATAATGATTGGCTTCGCCATCTTTTCGTTCCAATTCTGAATTACATTCTGGACAATTAGTAATGTATTTTGTGACTTCAGCGTTTGGATTTCTTTTATCTAAATCTACCGCTATAATCTTTGGAATAATTTCGCCTCCTTTTTCTACAAAAACTTCATCGCCAATTCTAATGTCTAATTTTTCAATTTGATCTGCATTATGCAAAGAGGCGCGTTTTACAATAGTTCCAGCCAATTGTACTGGTTCAAGATTAGCAACTGGAGTTATCGAACCTGTTCGTCCAACTTGATAGGAAATTGAATTCAATTTAGTAGAAACTTGTTCGGCTTTAAATTTATAAGCCATTGCCCAACGTGGCGATTTTGCCGTATAACCTAATTCGTCTTGATGCTGAAAACTATTTACTTTAATAACAACTCCATCCGTTTCATAAGGTAAATCGTGACGATGTTTGTCCCAATAATTTATGTATTCAAAAACTTCCTCCAGATTATTCGCTAATTTTGATTCCTTTGGAACTTTGAAACCCCAGTTTCTTGCGGCTTCCAAACTTTCATATTGCGATGAAATACCAAGGTTATTTCCAACAATAAAATATAATAAACATTCCAAAGGACGTTTGGCTACTTCTGCACTATCTTGCAATTTCAAACTTCCTGAAGCGGTATTTCTCGGATTAGAATAAGGCGTTTCTCCGATTTCAATCAACTCTTGGTTCATTTTTTCAAAACCTTCAAGAGGCAAAATAATTTCGCCTCGAATATCAAATCGGTTAGGAAAACTACCTTTTAGTTGAAGTGGAATTGATTTTATAGTTTTGATATTATTCGTTACATCATCGCCTTGAAAACCGTCTCCACGAGTTACAGCACGTTTTAATTTTCCGTTTTCGTATGTAATACTGATTGATGCACCGTCATATTTTAATTCACATGTATATTGCAACGGAACATTTCCTAAAACTTTTTGAATTCGAGTTTCCCAATCGGTTAAATCGTCTACTGAATAAGAATTGTCCAACGAATACATTCTATAATCATGAACAACGGTTTGGAAATTTTTAGTGATTGTTCCGCCAACGCGTTGTGTTGGAGAATTTTCATCAAAAAATTCAGGATGTTGATTTTCTAATTCTTGAAGTTGTTTTAGTTTTTTGTCAAATTCAAAATCGGAAATGGTTGGATTATCTAATACATAATAATTGTGATTATGTAAATTGAGTTCATCTTTTAAATCCTGAATGTTTTTTTGAATATCCATAAAATAAATTGGCTATTTTAGTTGCAAATTGTGTGCACTAAAATAGCCAATATTTTTGAAAAGCAACAAACTTTTATCGCTGAATAATTCCGTTGATTTGAAGGTATAATTGTCCGTCGCTTAGTATTGCACCTTGAGAAATCAAATCAAATAATGCTATATTTCGTTCTTGTTCGTATTTTTTTTTACCGATATGAATTTCAACTAAATCGGTAAACATATTTTCGCTTAACCATTGTAATCCTTCTTTTTGCATAAAATCTGTTTCTGGAAGTACCGATTTTAAAACAATCGACTGAATTAATTTTTCTTGGCAATGAAAAAGGAAAACATAGTTTTTTGAAAAATGTTCCAAATATTGAGCATTGGTCAAAACGCCTTCCCAAATCAAATCAGAGAAAACATCTAATTCTTGTTCAGCAACTTCGGTTTTTTCTTTTTTAATCAAATCCCATTCGGCTTTGTCTATTGATTGTGTTGCTAAGAAATTGCTAAATTCTTGGTGCAATGCTTCAAATTGTTCTTTGGTTAATCTTTTGTATTTCATAATCATTAGTTGCAAAGTGTCAAAATTGCAAAGTTTTGTTCTGTAATTTGTTTTTTAGCCCCAATTGAAACGTCATCCTTTTTTGTTTTTTTCTAAACAAAAAAATACAGTAAAAAGCGGGATTGCTTCAAAAAAAAATCCCGACTTACATCGGGACTTTAAGATTTTGTATGCTGAGATATTATTTCTCAGCTACAATTTCGTATGGTAATTCAATAACTACTTCTCTATGTAATCTTACAGTTGCAGCATATTTACCTGTACGTTTTACAACACCGCTTGTGATGAATTTTCTATCGATTGGTTGACCAGCAATTTCTAAAGCCGCAGCAATATCAATGTTTGTGATTGAACCAAATAATTTTTCTCCACCAGCTTTTGCTGTGATTTTAATTTCTAAAGCTTTTAAAGCTTCAGCTAATTTTTTAGCATCGTCAACAATTTTAGCTTCTTTGAAAGCTCTTTGTTTTAAGTTTTCTGCTAAAACTTTTTTTGCAGAAGGAGTTGCTAATTGAGCAAAACCTTGAGGTATTAAAAAGTTACGACCATATCCAGGTTTTACTGTTACTAAATCGTCTTTAAATCCTAAATTTTGAACGTCTTGTTTTAAGATCAATTCCATGTTGATGTCCTTTATTTGAGAAGTTAGCCCACCTTGGCGAGGCAACAACTGTTTGTTTATATTATTTTAATAAATCAGCTACGTATGGCATTAGGGCTAAATGACGAGCTCTTTTTACCGCAACTGATACTTTTCTTTGGTACTTTAATGAAGTTCCTGTTAAACGACGTGGAAGAATTTTTCCTTGCTCGTTAACGAATTTTAATAAGAAATCCGCATCTTTATAATCGATGTATTTGATTCCTGACTTTTTGAAACGACAATACTTTTTAGTTTTGTTTGTGTCAATATTTAAAGGTGTAAGATATCTGATATCTCCGTCTTTTTTTCCTGAAGCTGATTGTTGCAAATTTGACATAATAATTAAGCTTTAGATTCTTTTAATTTTGTTCTTCTTCTTTCTGCCCAAGAAATAGCGTGTTTGTCTAAACTTACAGTTAAGAAACGCATAACTCTTTCGTCACGTCTAAACTCAGTTTCAAATGCAATAAGAACTTCTGGAGCTACTTGGAATTCGAATAAATGGTAAAAACCACTTTTCTTATTTTGGATTTCGTAAGCTAATTTTTTCAAGCCCCAATCCTCTTTTGATAACATCTTTGCTCCTCTGCTAGTAAGAAAATCTTCAAATTTGCTTACTGTTTCCTTTACCTGAACTTCAGATAAAACGGGATTTAAGATGAAAACAGTTTCGTAATGATTCATAATAAAATGTTTAAAATTTTAAATTGGGCGCAAAAATAAACATTTCTTTTTAATATTCAACACAAAACCTCCACAAATCGTCTAAAAGTAAAAAATATCGCTTAAAAGCAAAAATAATCGATGAAATGCTTGGTGGTTCAAAAAAATCTATATATTTTTACATCACCAAATCTATAATAAAAGAAATTATGAAATTAAATTGTGTCGTAGTTGATGATAGTTCTATTCAAAGAATGATCATTGCAAAGTTAGTAAATAATCATCCCAATTTACATTTAGTGGGTGATTTTTCTAATGCAATTGAAGCAAAAAATTGCATGTCGGTTCATACTGTTGACCTGATCTTCTTAGATATTGAGATGCCAGTCATTAGTGGATTTGATTTTTTAGATGGATTAAAAGTAAAACCACAAATTATTTTTATTACATCAAAGGCAGAATATGCTATGAAAGCATTTGATTATGATGCTACAGATTACTTACAAAAACCTATTGCTTTGGATCGTTTCAATTCATCTGTTAGACGAGCAATGGAATTCCACATGCTTAAAAGAGAAAATCAAGAAGAAGACGGAGAACACATTTTTATAAAAAGTAACCTTAAAAAATTAAAAGTTTACACTAATAAAATCAAATGGATTGAAGCTTATGGTGATTACGTAAAAGTAGTTACCGAAGAAGATAGCAACTTGGTTCTTTCAACAATGAAGTCATTCGAAAAAGATTTACCAAGCGATAAATTCATCAGAGTACACAAGTCTTACATTATTAATATAGACAAAGTAGAGCGTTTTAACAGTAAATTCGCAGAAATTGGTGTAACAAAAATACCTTTAAGTCGTAACAAAAAAGAAGATTTAATAAAAGCATTAGCACTTGCTTAATAAAAATCAACGTTTACAGAAACTTTAATTGCTCTGTATTGCACAACCGTATCAAAACTATTCAGAACTTTCTGGATAGTTTTTTTTGTATTTTGCAAATTCGTTTCGTTTGGTATTTTCACCATTATTGTTCTGATGTACTCATTTCTAATTCTACCAATCGCTGGTTCTTCTGGACCAAGAACAGGAACAGCTAGATTTTGTTGCAAAACCTGATACAACCACATTGAACCTTCTTTTAATTTTTCAAAATCGCGATGTTTTAGTGTTAAACGAATTAATCTAAAAAACGGCGGATATTTATAAATCTGTCGTTCATAAAGTTGCTCTTTATACATTCCTTCATAGTCATTTTTAGAAACTTGCTGAATAACGTTGTGCAACGGATTATAGGTTTGAATAACCACTTTTCCTCTTTTTTCAGAACGTCCTGCTCTACCCGATACTTGCGTTAGCATTTGATAACTTCTTTCAAAAGCACGAAAATCGGGATGATACAACATATTATCGGCATTCATCACGCCAACTAACGAAACATTATCAAAATCCAAACCTTTGGCTAGCATTTGGGTTCCAACCAAAACATCAATTTCACGATTTTTAAATCCGTCGATAATTTTTTCAAAGCTGTATTTTCCGCGAGTAGTATCTTGATCCATTCGCTTTATGTTCTTCGTTGGAAACAATTCGGCTAATTCTAATTCAATTTGTTCCGTTCCAAAACCTCTGGTTTCCAAATCTACGCTTGAACACGCATGACAATTCGTTGGTTTTGCAATACTATGTCCACAATAATGACAACGCAACTGATATTTAAATTTATGAAATGTCAAACTCACGTCACATTGCGGACATTGCGGCACGTGACCACAAGTCAAACACTCAATCACGGGAGAAAATCCACGACGATTTTGAAATAAAATTACTTGTTCGCCATTAGAAAATGCTTCGGTGATTTGTTCAATTAATGTCAAACTGAAATGACCTTTCATTTTTTTTCTAAAATAGCTGTCTTTTAAATCAACTAATTCAATGTCGGGCATTTGTACTTTTCCGAAACGTTCTTTTAAATAAACTAAACCAAATTTTCCTGAAGTTGCATTATAATAGGTTTCAATACTTGGCGTTGCCGAACCCAGTAAAACTTTTGCTTGATGAGAATTCGCTAAAACAATTGCCGAATCACGAGCGTGATATCGTGGCGCTGGATCGTGTTGCTTGAACGTTGCTTCGTGTTCTTCGTCAACAATGATTAATCCCAAATTTGAAAAAGGTAAAAACAAAGCTGATCTTGCACCAATAACAATTTGAGCTTTCTCGGAGTTTTGAAGCACATTTTGCCATACTTCTACTCTTTCATTATTATTATACTTCGAATGAAAAACACCAACTTTATTACCGAAATATTGCGTTAATCTTGAAACCAATTGCGTTGTTAAAGCAATTTCTGGTAGGAGATATAAAACCTGTTTTCCTTCCTTATTATAGGTATCGATTAATTTGGTATAAATCTCGGTTTTTCCACTAGACGTTACGCCGTGAAGCAAACAAACCTCTTTTTTGGTAAATGATTTTTCAATTTCGTCAAATGCTGTTTGTTGCGCTTGACTTAAATCGAGTTGATTTTCGGTTTTGTTTTTATCAAAATTTACTCTATCTTGCTGAATATGATATTCTTCAAAAATATTTTTTTCGACCAATGATTTTACAATCGATGATGACGCGTTGGCTGTTTCGGTTAATTGTTTTATCGAAATAGGATTTTTTTGTTGTGCTTGCAATTGAAAATACTGCAAAACTAGATTTTTTCTTTTATCAGATTTTAAGTTATCCAAAAGTTCGACTAACTTATTTTCTTCCTGATAATCCTGATGCAAACGAATGTATTTTACAAATTTTGGTTTGTATTCTTCCTGAACTTCTTCTTGTAACGAAATTATACCTTTAGTTAATAGCTTTTGAATTACTGGAAAGACCGTTTTCTTATTCAAGATAGCTACAATATTTTGAATTTTTAACGACGATTGATCTTGTAATGCTTCGTAAATTAGAAACTCATCGTCGGACAATTCGGTTTGATTGACAACAGTTGCAGTTTGTAACGTGATGATGGTTTCGCTTTCTAAAACCAATGCCGAAGGCAATGCACCACGATAAACATCACCAATGTTACACATATAATAGGAAGCAATCCAAAACCAATGCTTGATTTGGAGTTCGTTTACAATTGGTTTTTCATCAAGGATTTGATGAATTTCTTTGGCTTCGTATAAGGTTGGCGGATTTTGATGTAAATCGATTACCAAAGCTGTATAGACTTTGTTTTTACCAAATGGAACGGCAATTCTCATTCCTTTTTTTATAAAATAATATTCAGCTTCTGAAACCTTGTAAGTAAAGGTTTTAGGTAGTGATAACGGAACTATTACTTCTATAAAATAATTCATAAAAATGGTTTAAAAAATGCCTACAGTTTGAATTTTAACCCTGATTGTAGCGGTTGCCGTGCAAAAGCGGAAAGCAGGAATTACATTTAAAAAATACTATGGATTGGTTTCTACTTCTTTTTGATTTTCTTTTTTTAGTTTGTTGATGGATGCGTTTAAATCGAAGCCCAAAAGCAGTATCATGCAGTTGATCCAAACGTAAAACATAACGACCAAAAGTGTTCCAATCGAACCGTAAAGTTCGTTGTATTTTGAGAATTTTACTACCCAAATTCCGAAAAAATAGGACGACAAAATGATTAAAATTGTGGTGAAAACTGAACCAATAGATATAAAAGCGCGGTTTTTTTCGCGTTTTACTCCAAATTTGAAAAGTAATGATGTTGAGAACAAAATCATTAGAATTACGAAAATGTATCGACCGGTTTCAAGCAGTGAAATTTTATCGGAAAGTACGTCTTGAATAATCGTTTTTTGAATGATAACTTCCAGAATTACAATGGCTGCAACGGTAATTATCAAGAAGAATGACAACAATAACGATAACGCTAATGACACAAAATATTGGCGAAAAAACTTTCTTTTGAGTGAAAAATCAATATGATGTGAATTTTCAAAACCGCCAAGAATTGCATTTACCCCGTTGGTCATCAAGATAATAGCCATAAAAAAACCAGTAGAAATTAATCCCGTATTACTATTGTTTAAAATATCATCAATAATGGATTTTATAGCGTCAAATGTCGTTGGCGGAACGTTTTGTTGCACAAATCCGAGAAAATCTTCTTGAAAACCTTCAATTGGAATGTATGGAATTAGGTTGAAAATGAACAGCATAAAAGGAAATAACGCCATAAAAAAACTCCACGCAATAGCTGCTGCGCGATAGGAAATTGCTCCTTCTATAATACCAATGAAATAAATATCGAGCAAATCATACAGCGAAAGTCCATACAACCAAGGCAATTTTATTTTTTGCAATAGCAATATAACCTGCTTAATTACAGGAAGTTTCATCAGTTTATTTTCGATTGGCGATGACATTTTAAATGGCTTTTAAACTCAAATCCGTGTTGTAAACCGAATGTATCAACGCACCAGATGAAATGTAATCAACACCGCATTCTGCATATTGGCGAATGGTTTTTTCGTTGATATTTCCGGAACTTTCGGTTAAACATTTATCACCAATTAATGCAACGGCTGTTCGCGTATCTTCGAAATTGAAATTATCAATCAAAATTCGGTAAACACCTTCGTTTTCAAGGATTTCTTTGATTTCATCCAAATTTCTAGCTTCGACAATGATTTTCAAATCGAGATTATTTTCAGCTAAAAAAGCTTTGGTTTTATTGATGGCATGTGTAATTCCGCCAGCAAAATCGTTGTGATTGTCTTTCAACATAATCATATCATACAATGCAAAACGATGATTTTCGCCACCACCGATTTTTACAGCCCATTTTTCGCAAGCACGAAATCCTGGAGTTGTTTTTCGTGTATCTAAAATTTTAGTTTTTGTTCCTTCCAAAAGCTGAACAAAATGATTGGTTTTTGTTGCAATTGCTGACATTCTTTGCATGGAATTCAAGACTAATCGTTCTGCTCTCAAAATCGATTGTGAACTGCCAGAAACGTGAAAAACTACATCGCCATATTTTACTTTTTCACCATCATTGATAAAGGTTTCCACAACAAGATTAGCATCGACTTCGGCAAAAATCATTTTGGCAAAGGCAACTCCAGCAATAATTCCTTCATCTTTCACAAGAAGTTTTGCTTTTCCTTTGGCATCAGCAGGAATGCAAGCCAGTGAACTGTAATCGCCTGGACCAATGTCTTCGCGAATTCCGTTTTTTATAATTAATTCAAGTTCTCTTTGGAATTGTTCTTTTGAAATCATTACTATTTAAATTGATTGGCTAAAGTAACATTTAATTTACTGATTAAAAAATGAAAATTGAAATTGAATTTCTATTTTTGCACCACAACACAACAAGACATGTACAAACTACTTATTCGTCCGATACTTTTTTGGTTTGATCCAGAAAAAGTACATTATTTCACATTTTCGATAATTCGATTTTTATCTAAAATTCCTTTTTTTTCAAGCATTTGTAATTCATTATATGAAGTAAAAGATAAACGTTTAGAAACAGAAGTTTTTGGTTTAAAATTTAAAAATCCAGTGGGATTAGCGGCAGGTTTTGACAAAGATGCCAAGCTGTATAAAGAACTTTCTAATTTTGGTTTTGGTTTTATTGAAATAGGAACTTTAACACCAAAACCGCAAGAAGGAAATCCTAAAAAGCGCTTGTTCCGATTGAAAAAAAACAATGCTATTATCAACCGAATGGGTTTTAATAACGGTGGTGTTTTTGAAGCTGTCGAACGTTTAAAAAATAATAAAAACGTTTTAATTGGCGGAAATATTGGTAAAAATAAAATTACGCCAAACGATGAAGCGGTAAATGATTATCTAATTTGTTTTGACGCTTTATTTGATTATGTTGATTATTTTGTGGTGAATGTGAGTTCGCCAAACACTCCAAATCTTCGCGAATTGCAAGATAAAAAACCTCTAACTGATTTATTAACAAAACTCGAAACCCGAAACTCTGAACGCGAAACTAAAAAACCAATCTTACTAAAAATCGCTCCAGATTTGACTGATGAACAGCTTTTGGATATTATTGCTATTGTAAACGAAACCAAAATTGCCGGAGTTATTGCTACGAATACCACCATTTCAAGAGAAAATTTAAAGTCCGAAAATAATCCTGAAGTTATGGCAGAAATTGGCGGATTATCAGGAAAACCATTAACAAAACGTTCCACTGAAGTTATTCGTTTTCTTTCGGAAAAAAGTAATAAAGCGTTCCCAATTATAGGTGTTGGCGGAATTCACACTGCCGAAGATGCCATCGAAAAACTAGAAGCTGGAGCAAGTTTGGTACAACTTTATACTGGATTTATTTATGAAGGACCAAAATTGGTAAAAGAGATAAATCAAGCGATTTTAAAACGGAAATCCTAAACTTATTTGAACCAAAAGTCCAATTAGAAGTGCAACACCAAAACTTAATAACGTTCCAATTAAAACATATTCGGTTAATTTTCGGTCTTTGGCTTCTTTCAAATCGCCAAAACGAAAAATAGATTTTGCTGCCAATAAAAATCCAATGGCTTCAAAATGACCTATTAGAATAAAGCAAAACACAAAAAGACGTTCCAAAATTCCGATGTAATTTCCAGCATTTTGAAGTGAATTGTCTTTGGTTTTATTTTCGGGTGTCCAAATAGAAATGATGTTTTTAATAATTATTGATGTTGGTTTTGTCAGCAAAACAATTCCTGTTAGAACAATCCAGAATTGACTACTTAAATGATCCAACTCTATTTTTGTATCCGTATAAATCAATGTAACTATAACTATTACAAGTAAATGTAAAATTTGGTCAATTGAAAACCAAATGCGTTTTGTTTTCTTTGTCTGAAAATACAACTTCAAAAAATCTATAAATCCGTGAGAAACAGCTAAAAGAATAGCAAACCAAAAAAAATCTTTTTCTCCAACCAAAATCCACGCAATCGCACCGTGAAGAAAAATATGCAAATACAAATAGAGACTTTTTTGTTTATTCTTATCTTTATCTTCAACCCACGAAGTTGGTTGCAATAAAAAATCGCCAATTAAATGCGCCAAAAGAAGTTTTACGAAAATAATCATACTCCAAGTGATTTAACTTTTTTTCTAAAATAACGTTCTACTTGCAACATCAATTCATACTGTGAACGTTTTTGTCTTCGACTAACTGCTGCTTGATTTATACCGAGTTTTAAACCAATTTCTTCCTGAGAAAGTGTTGGATTTTGAATAGCAACCAAAACAAATTCAGCCGATTGTTGCAACCAACTATCCATAAACGACATACTTAATTGCAATATCAAATTGAATTCTTCATCAAAATCGGGATTTCCAGAATTAACAGCTAAGTTGATTTTTTGCTTTTTTAAAGTTTCAAATAATTCTCCTGAACGAATAAAAGCACTTCCGTTACTTTCGGTTATTTTTTTGGTTTTATAGGTTTTATCGCCAAAACCCAAACTCATTCTAACATCTAAATTAATCGATTTAAAAAAAGCTTTTAGCTGAAACGCAATCAAAAAAGCATCTTCTGGATTTTTAATTTCCAACTGAAATTCATCGCCACGATAGATTTCCCAATCGTTTGGAGACTTTCCAAAACTATTGAGTAATTGCTTAAAATCATTCATCCATTTTTTGGAAGAAAGCTTTCTTGAGTTGATTATATCGGCTGTAAGTATCACAATCATAATTCAAATATAGAAAAATATTTTAAAAAAATACAAATTATTACCAAAAAGCGTAATATTTTGAATTATTACCAAAAAGTGTAATATTTATAAAATAGCCATCATAAAAAACGATTTCGTAAAAAGATAATTCTTTAGTATATTTGGCAACCAATGAAGAAAGTCAAAATCATAGAATGTCCGCGCGATGCCATGCAAGGCATCAAAACGTTTATTCCTACCGAAACTAAAGTGCAATACATCCAGTCATTGCTTCGAGTAGGTTTTGATACGTTAGATTTTGGAAGTTTTGTTTCGCCCAAAGCTATTCCACAAATGCAAGATACAGCAGAAGTTTTGGCACAATTGGATTTGTCTAAAACCGAAAGTAAACTTCTGGCAATTATTGCCAATACACAAGGTGCAAAATTAGCGTCTGTTCATAAGGAAATTCAATATTTAGGCTTTCCCTTCTCGATTTCGGAGAATTTCCAAATGCGAAATACGCATAAAACCATAGCAGAAAGTTTAGTGACTTTAGAAGAGATTTTAGATATTGCAAATACTACAAACAAAGAAGTTGTCGCCTATTTATCGATGGGTTTTGGTAATCCGTATGGCGATGTTTGGAATGTAGAAATCGTTGGCGAATGGACCGAAAAATTGGCGAAAATGGGCGTAAAAATCCTTTCGCTTTCTGATACTATTGGAAGTTCAACACCTGAAGTTATTGACTATTTATTCTCCAATTTAATTCCAAAATATCCCGAAATTGAATTTGGCGCACATCTTCACACAACGCCAGACAAATGGCACGAAAAAGTAGATGCCGCTTTCAAAGCTGGTTGTACACGATTTGATGGTGCAATTCAGGGTTTTGGCGGTTGTCCAATGGCAAAGGACGATTTGACTGGAAACATGCAAACCGAGAAACTTCTCTCCTATTTTACTGCCCAAAAAGCAGATACTAATTTAAGCGCCATGAGTTTTGAAAGTGCTTATAATGAAGCCTCAAAATTATTTGGAAAATACCATTAAAGATTGGTTTTTAAAATTGTTTTTTCTACTTTTATAATCCCAAATTTTAAAAAATAAACTTTGCCTCGAATAACTTTCTTTTCGTTATCGTTCCTGATATGCCTTTTTATTACTCAAAATCAAGTATTTGGAACCACAAAAACTAAAGATTCTGTTGATTATTATCTAAGAGAATCTAAAAATCATTCTTTTTCTAACTTTAATAAAGCAAAATTTTATTTGGCGAAAGCTGAAAAAGTTGCAAAAAAACTGAACGATAAAAATGTAATTGCAGATGTAATCTACAATTATGGTTCGAACTATTACATCAATGGTTCCTATGATATTGCGTTGCAAAATTATATCAAAGCCGAAGAAATATATGATTTTGAAAATAACAAACTTGGTGTTGCAAAATGCTTGATGGGAAAAGGAATTATTCAGCAAGGATTTGGCAGAGACAAAGAAGCGTTAAAGAATTTTAATAAATCGATTGTGATTTGCAAAAAATTTAATGACAAAAAATTCACAACGAAAAACCTTTTAAATATTGGTGTTTCTCAAACTAATTTGGCGTTATACAAAGAAGCCTACATTAGTTTCAAAGAAGCATTAGAATTTAGTTTGAAAAACAAATTTTCAGAAGATTCTCAAATGGCAATGAATAAATTGGCGAATATTCATTTCAAAAAAAACAATTTAGATTCTACACTTTATTATTACCAAAAAGTTTTAACCGATACCATAAAACCTAATTTATGGGAAAAAGCATATGCATTATCTGGACTTTCTGAAGTTTTTCTAAAAAAAGGCGATTATCAAAAAGCTATAGAATATGGTTTAAAAGGTCTTGAAACTGCAAAAAAAGTAGGTGCAAAATGGGATATTTCTCGTGCTACTGAAATCCTTTCGAAAGTCTATAGTCAACAAAATGACTATAAAAATGCACATCATTATTTAGAAATAAACAAAAAATACAACGACTCATTATATGCCGAATCGAAAATAAAGGAAATCAACATTTTACAACTAGAAGCTAAAGAAGCCGAAAACGAAAAATTAATCGCAAAAACCGAAATTACGCATCAAAAATTAAACAATACTAGAATTTTTGTTGGATTTATTTTCTTTCTTCTGATTTCGTTGTTGATATTCATTTATCAATATTCGAAGTATGCAAACCAAAAAGAAAAACTTTACAAGCAAATTGATGCAAAAAATAAAGAAATTGAAAGTCAGCAATCGATGATTATTTCACAAAATTCAACTTTGGAAGAATTAAATCAAACTAAGAACAAACTTTTCTCTGTCATATCACACGATTTAAAATCGCCAATAAATTCTTTGCTTCAAGTAATTGAACTCAATAAAGATGAAGATTTAACTAAAGAAGAACAAGCTGTTATTTATGAACATTTACACAAGCAAGTTGAAGGAACTTCGGCTATGTTAAACAATATATTATCATGGGCAAGTTCTCAAATTGATGGTGCCAAAGTAAAATTTGAAAAAGTAGAATTGAACCAAATAATAGAAGAAACAGTAAATTCGTTATATCGAGATGCTTTCAAAAAGAAAATTTCATTTATACACGATAAAAAAGATATCCATTTTGTAAACGCCGATATTGGTCAAGCTCGAATTATTTTGCAAAATATTCTAGCAAATGCTTTAAAATATGCACCTTTAAACAGTAAAATCGAGATATTTTATTCTGAAGAAGAACAATACCATAATGTTCACATTAAAGATTTTGGTGACGGAATTAACCAAAGCAAAATTCAAGAAATCATGAGTTTTGACAAAAGACTTTCTTCAGAAAAAGGAACTTCTATGGAAGAAGGAACAGGATTAGGATTATTATTAGTAAAACAATTTTTGCTGAATAATAAAGGAAAACTCGACATCAAAAGTACCGAAGGAAAAATGACCGAATTTGTAATTTCATTTTTAAAACATCATTCATAAATAGTTCAATGGTTTTCACTATATTTGCACGCAATTTAACTACAACTACAAATTGCAATGTACACACACAATTCAAAAATCATCAGTGAAGGATTAACTTATGATGATGTTCTTTTGGTTCCTAATTTTTCAGATGTTTTACCAAGAGAAGTTTCTATCCAATCTAAATTTTCAAGAAATATTACTTTAAATGTCCCAATTGTTTCAGCTGCAATGGATACCGTTACCGAAAGTGCTATGGCAATTGCTATGGCACAAGAAGGCGGAATTGGTGTTTTACACAAAAACATGACCATCGAACAGCAAGCTGCAAAAGTTAGAAAAGTAAAACGCGCCGAAAGCGGAATGATTATCGATCCAGTAACTTTACCACTAACTGCTTTGGTTTCAGATGCTAAAAATGCCATGAAAGAATTTGGTATCGGTGGAATTCCTATTATTGATGAAAACAAAACTTTAAAAGGAATTGTTACTAATCGTGATTTGCGTTTTGAAAAAAACAATTCAAGACCAATCGTTGAAGTAATGACAAGCCAAAATTTGGTTACCGTTGCTGAAGGAACATCTTTAGAACAAGCCGAAGTAGTTCTGCAAGGACATAAAATCGAAAAACTTCCAGTAATTAATTCTGAAAATAAGTTGGTTGGACTAATCACTTTCAGAGATATTACCAAACATACTCAGAAACCAATTGCCAATAAAGATTCCTTTGGTCGTTTGCGTGTTGCTGCTGCCATTGGTGTTACTGCTGACTCACTACAAAGAGCTGAAGCTTTAGTAAATGCTGGAGTTGACGCCATCATTATCGATACTGCTCATGGACATACCAAAGGTGTTGTTTCGGTTTTGAAAGAAGTAAAAAATAAATTTCCTCAAATTGACATTGTAGTTGGAAACATTGCCACACCAGAAGCGGCTTTGTATTTGGTAGAAAATGGTGCCGATGGCGTAAAAGTTGGAATTGGTCCAGGTTCAATTTGTACCACACGAGTTGTTGCTGGCGTTGGATTTCCACAATTTTCAGCAGTTTTAGAAGTTGCTGCAGCATTAAAAGGTACAGGAATTCCAGTAATTGCTGATGGCGGAATTCGTTATACTGGCGATATTCCAAAAGCTGTCGCTGCTGGTGCAAGTTCGGTTATGCTAGGTTCATTGTTAGCAGGAACAAAAGAGTCGCCTGGAGAAACCATCATTTTTGAAGGAAGAAAATTCAAGTCTTATCGCGGAATGGGTTCGGTTGAAGCAATGCAAGAAGGTTCAAAAGACCGCTATTTTCAAGATGTAGAAGATGATATAAAAAAATTAGTTCCTGAAGGAATCGTTGGTCGTGTTCCATACAAAGGCGAATTAAACGAAAGTATGCAGCAATTTATCGGCGGACTTCGTGCCGGAATGGGATATTGTGGAGCAAAAGATATTCCAACATTACAAGAAACTGGACGTTTCGTTAGAATCACATCTAGTGGAATTACTGAAAGTCATCCACACAACGTTACAATTACGAAAGAAGCTCCGAATTATTCGAGATAATTTTTTGAACCACCAAGTTCACTAAGAATACACAAAGCTCACAAGTTTTTAATCACTTCGTGAGCTTTGTGTTTTTATTTTAGTGTTCTTTGTGGTTAAATTTTTATCTTTTCTTTTTTATACTTTCAAAAATTCTGCAATTTTTTTCTTTTCACCTGCAATCCAAAGGATATCACTGTCTTCAAGAACTAAATGCGATTCTGGATTTAGAATACGTTTTCCATTACGCTCAATACCTACAATAATTCCATGGGTTTTCTCTCGAATTTGCGACTCACGAATGCTTTTACCAATGCAAACTCTATTTTTAAGTTCCACTTTTTGAAGTATAATGTCGGCTTTCTCCATTTGTTCTGGAACATCAATTTCATTTTTATCCAAAAATATTTTGAATTCCTTTACTTGATCATCCGTTCCAATTACACTAATTTCATCGCCAGGAAACAATCTTTCGGTTCTTATTGGAATATTTATCAAAACTTCACCTCTTCTTATTGAAGCAATGTTAATTCCAAATTGTTCGCGTATCGTTAATTCTTCCAATGTTTTTCCTGCCAAATTGGATTCTTTTGCAATCTCAAATTCTGCCATGTGTCCATCCCATGGCGACAAGGTGTTTTGACGCTTATTTTCTTTTCGAATTTCTCTATCATTAAAATTGCTCAAAAAGTGACTTTCTATTTTGTTGTAAACGGCATGAAGTCTTTTTGGAAATAGAATATACGCTCCAATAGCAAGCAAAAACGCAATAAAAGCAACTCCAGATGAGAAAAAAGTATTTAAAACAAAACCAACATAAAATAAAGTTAGTACAATTCTAAAAATCACTAGCATAATAATTGGACCTTGATGCTTTTTTTCTTCCATCAAAATTGACACCTCTTTTACGGCAACTCGACGTAATGACAAAGCCCATAAAAATGGTGATAAGATGATTAAAGTGATTAAAGCAGCTGTAGCATTTCCAAATCTTGATCCTTGAACTAATGGCAAAATAAAATTTGAAGAAAGCAAAATTACAGCCACTATAATTATAGAATGAATTACCACTTGTGTCAAATAACTTCTTAGAACTATCTGCCAATTGCTAATCGATTTAATTTCCTCGGTGTTGGCACTGTAGAGTTGAATGCGTTTTACCCATTTTCGAGGTAATTTCTTTTCCACATAACCTGAAAATGGTGCTGCAAATTTTACCATAAAAGGTGTTGTAAAAGTGGTAACTGCCGAAACAGCAACTACAATTGGATAAAGAAAATCACTCGTTACTTTTAAGGTTGTTCCTAATGTTGCAATTATAAAAGAGAATTCACCTATTTGCGACAAACTCATTCCGGTTTGAATGGATTGCTTTAAAGGTTGACCTGATAACAATGCGCCAATTGTAGAACTTAACGATTGTCCAAAGATTACTACTAACGTTAAAACAGCAACAGGAAATGCATATTCAACCAAAGTCTCTGGATTGATTAACATTCCAACTGACACAAAGAAAACCGCTCCAAATAAATCTTTTACAGGCTTTACAAGATGTTCAATATGTTCCGCTTGAGTAGTTTCGGCAATGATTGAACCCATAATAAATGCTCCTAAAGCTGGTGAAAATCCAACTCCTGCCGCAAAAATTACCATCAATAAACAAAGTGCTAAGGAAATAATTAGCAACATTTCGTCGGTTAATAAATGCTTTGCTTTTTTTAGAAGTGTTGGAATAAAAAAGATACCCACAACAAACCAAATCGTTAGAAAAAACAACAGTTTCAGAACTGAAAAAACCAATTCCATTCCAGAAAATTGCTGACTTACTGCAATTGTGGAAAGCAAAACCATCATTAAAATGGCAATTATATCTTGTACAATTAGCGAACCTATAACATTTCCAGCGAATTTTTGGGATTTTACGCCAAGTTCATCAAAGGTTTTTAAAATAATGGTTGTTGAGGAAATAGATAAAATTACACCTAAAAATATACTATTCATTTTATTCCAACCCATCAATTGGCCCACAAAAAAACCAATTGTAACCATTGCAATAATTTGAGTAAAAGCAGTTATTGAAGCCGTTCCTCCAACTTTCATTAGTTTTTTAAAACTGAATTCTAATCCCAAACTGAATAATAAAAAGATAACCCCAATTTCTGCCCAAACCTTTACGCTATTCACATCTTTTACTGTTGGGAAAAAATCAAATTCTGAACCAGCGAGAAATCCCGCAACCAAATAGCCCAGAACCAAAGGTTGTTTTAACATTCTAAAAAGTAAAACAGCAATTGCAGCAGTGATTAAGATTAAACCTAAATCACTAATTAAATCAGGTAGATGAACAGTTGTTGCAGCTAAAAATTGTGGCATGAAAATGAATTTTTACTAAAATAGCAAAAAATCTGCTTTTTTCAAAATGAAATAAGCAGATTTAAAGAATTTATAACAAAAATTAGGATTAAATTCCTAAATAATTACTTGGTGAAATTTGTTTTAGTTCCGATTTTATTTCTTCCGAAACCTCTAAAGTTTCGATAAAATCATGAATAGAATTTTTGTTGATCACTGAGTTAGTTCGGGTTAATCCTTTCAAGGCTTCATATGGATTTGGATAACCTTCACGACGTAGAATGGTTTGTATCGCTTCGGCAACAACAGCCCAATTTTTTTCTAAATCTTCGGCGAATTTTGGTTCGTTCAATAATAATTTATTCAACCCTTTTATGGTTGCTTCAAATCCAATGATGGTATGACCAATTGGAACGCCAATATTTCTTAAAACGGTGCTGTCAGTCAAATCACGTTGTAATCTTGAAATGGGTAATTTAGCGGAAAGATGTTCAAAAATAGCATTAGCAATTCCAAGATTTCCTTCCGAATTTTCAAAATCAATTGGGTTTACTTTATGTGGCATTGCAGACGAGCCAATTTCTCCCGCTTTGATTTTTTGCTTGAAATAATCCATCGAAACATACGTCCAAATATCTCTATCTAAATCGATTATGATAGTATTTATTCTTTTTAATGCATCAAAAAAAGCAGCAAAATGATCGTAATGTTCTATTTGTGTCGTTGGAAATGAATGCTGTAATCCTAAAACTCCTTCAACAAAATCAGTTCCAAATTTTTTCCAATCAACATTTGGATACGCCACATGATGAGCGTTAAAATTACCTGTTGCACCACCAAATTTTGCTGCAAAAGGAACATTAAACAACAAACGCATTTGCTCCTCCAAACGTTCTACAAAAACCAAAATCTCTTTACCCAAACGCGTTGGCGATGCTGGTTGACCGTGTGTTCGCGCCAACATTGGAATGTCCTTCCATTCCACACTTAGTTCTTTCAATTTAGCAATTACACTAATTAAACTTGGCAAATACACTTTTTCAAATGCATCTTTAGTTGAAAGTGGAATGGCAGTATTGTTAATATCTTGAGACGTTAATCCAAAATGGATAAACTCTTTGAATTGCGAAAGTCCTAGCGTTTCAAATTTTTCTTTGATGAAATATTCAACAGCTTTTACATCGTGATTGGTTGTTTTCTCGGTTTCTTTAATCCAAAGCGCATCTTCAGTCGAGAAATTTTTATAGATATTTCTCAAAGCTTCAAAAATAGTTGAATTCACATTTTTTAATTGAGGCAAATCATTCTCACAAAGTGAAATAAAATACTCAACCTCAACTAATACTCTATATTTAATTAAAGCTTCTTCTGAGAAAAATTCGGCTAAAGGTTTGGTTGCTTTTCTATAACGACCATCAATTGGAGAAATGGCATTTAAAGTAGTTAGTGACATTTGTTGTGTTGTTTTTGTTGTGGTGCAAAAATAGTGATTAGTAATTAGTGAATAGTAATTAGTCAAAAATATTTACTTGTAAGTTTTAAAAATTTTGTCCCAAAAAGTAAAGTAAAATCCAAAATTTTTCTCTTCGTCTTTATGATGATGATTATGAAAAGTTGTTGTTGAAATCCATTTTGTCAAACTATTTTTTGACCAAAATTTTGGAAAAACATCAACTTTTAAATGTCCTAAAATTCCATAAGTTAAATTTAAAATTAGATAAATTGACAAACTGTAGAAATTAAAATCAAAAAGCATAATTACGATAAGCCATAATGTTCCAAAAACTAGCGTTTCTATTGGATGCAAAACATATAGACTGTAAACATTAGTTTCAATATGCAAATGATGATGTTTATGTAAAGTATAAAACCATTTTAATTTATGAATAAAATAGTGAAATACAAACATTAAAAAATCCATAGCAAGAGTTATCCATAATAAATCTACTAAAAATGATGGAATAGAAAATTCAAATGATAACTGTATATAGTTCAATATAAATAACTTAAAACCAATAAAAGTTACTAAAGTATTACAAACCAGAGTTGAAAATATCCATTTAAAATCCTTTTTATTAAAAACTGTATTCTGAAATTCAATTATTAAACCAACAAATACTGACAAAACAATTAAAAGTAAGTTTTCAATAAAAAAAATCCAGAGTAAATTAAAATCTCCAAAAGAATTCAAATGGTAAAGCCAATCCTTTATTTGTATCATAGATTTAAAAGTTTTTGTCTCAAAAAAGGAACACCATCGGTAGCATTCATTGGGATAACTTCTAATGGATTTGACAAATCATAAATGGATGCTGGTTTTGGATCGATGTAAAAAACGGGAACATTTGGTTTGGCGTAATGCAATAACCCTGCAGCTGGATAGACTTGTAATGATGTTCCAATTACTGCAAAATAATCGGCGGTTTGGGCTATTTCGATGGCTTCGTCTAATGCTGGAACAGCTTCGCCAAACCAAACAATATGTGGTCGCAATTGGTGACCGTTTTCATCAACATCGCCTAAATTCAAATCGGTTTTCCAATCTAAAATATAATTATGATTTTTAGTGCTTCTAACCTTAAATAATTCGCCGTGAAGATGCAAAACATTAGAACTTCCGGCTTGTTGATGAAGATTATCTACATTTTGAGTGATAATATGTACTTCGAAATCTGTTTCTAATTCGGCTAAAGTGACATGACCTCGATTGGGTTTTACTTGGTGCAATTGTCTTCTTCGTTGATTGTAAAAATCGAGGACTAATTCTTTATTTTTGTGCCAACCTTCGGGCGAAGCGACTTCCATAACATCATGACCTTCCCAAAGTCCATCGGCATCACGAAAGGTTTTAATGCCACTTTCTGCTGAAATTCCTGCGCCAGTTAACACGACTAGTTTTTTTTTCATCGTTAGTAAATTTGATTTTTATAAAAATAAAAAAACTCTCCATATTTAGAGAGTTTTAAATAAATTTATTTTTTTGGATTATTTGTTTATCCAGCCAACTATTTCAGTATCTGTTGGTAAAACTCTTGGCGATAAAACTTTAACCAATTCGCCATTTTCATTGATTAAATATTTTTGAAAGTTCCACTCTACATCGCTGTCTTGTAATCCGTTTTTAGATTTTTCGGTTAAAAATTGATACAATTCGTGTTTGTCATTTCCTTTGACTGAAATTTTTTCCATCATTGGAAAAGTTACGCCGTAGTTTTTTTGGCAAAATGCAGCAATTTGTTCGTTTGATCCTGGTTCTTGCGCTCCAAAATTATTAGCTGGAAAGCCTACTATAACAAAGTTTTTTTCTTTGTATTTTCCATAAATAGCTTCTAAATCTTTGTATTGTGGTGTTAATCCACATTCTGAAGCGGTATTGACAATTAAAATTTTCTTTCCTTTTAAGGAAGCAAAATCAAATTCATTACCATATAAATCAGTTACTTTAAACTGATAAATTGTTTGTTTTTCCATTGTAGTTGTTTTTTTATTCGATTTTTGAGCAGTATTTCCTTGATTCTGTGCTTGATTTTGACAACTTAGTATCAAAAATGAAATCAGTAAAAATAAAGATAGCTTTTTCATGAAATATTTTTTTATAAAATTAAGAAATAGAAACGACACAATATGTTATACAAATGATAAAATTATGTCAACAAAAAAAAGAAGTCCAATGAATTGGGAACACTGGACTTCAACTTAGTAACAAAAATATCCTAACCACAGATTTTTGCTACTTTTAAAACAAAAAACCTAATCTTGATTGTATTTACGAAAAGAAAAATAATTTGGTTTTAATTTTATAATATTTGTTTAGTTGTCCAAAATTTAATGTAAAAGAGCAAAAACTTTTTTATAAATTTACAACTCCACAAAAAATAGGTATGACACAAGAAGAACTTTTACCCCTGGTTTTAAAGAAAGACGATAGAGCTTTCACATTATTGTATGACATGTATTCCAAGAGTTTATTTGCAGTAATTTCAAATTTAGTTAGCGATCGTGAAGAAGCCGAAGATGTGCTTCAAGAAAGTTTTGTAAAGATTTGGAAAAACATTGAAACCTACAACGACACTAAAGGTAGATTGTACACATGGATGTTAAATATTACCCGAAATACGGCTATTGACAAATTGCGTTCCAAAGGTTTTAATAACAAACAAAAAAACCTATCCTCAGATAATTTCGTACATCTGTTAGACGACAGTAATAAAATGACCAATAGAATTGACACCATAGGAATTCAAGAGTTTGTTAAAAAACTAAAACCAAAATGTATTCAATTATTGGATTTATTATTTTTCAAAGGATTTACACAACAAGAAGCTTCAGAAGAACTTGAAATTCCATTGGGAACAGTAAAAACACAAAACCGAAACTGTATTAATGATTTAAGAACGTATCTTCAAGTATAATGGAAGCAAAAGAATTTATAGAATCAGGAATTTTAGAACTTTATGTTTATGGTTTATTAAATGAAACCGAAATTGCAGAAGTTCAACAAATGGCAAAACAATATCCTGAAATTAACAAAGAAATTATTGCCATTGAAAAAGCAATTCTCAATTTATCGAGTAGCTTTTCGCCATTTATTTCGCACAGTCAGTTTGAAAAAATCAAAGCACAGCTAGAAATTAAACATGCTGCTAAAATAATTGATATGAAGCCAATAAATAACCGTATGCAATACATTGGTTGGGCTGCATCGATTGCATTATTAATTGGAATTGGTTATCAATATATGGAATTGGAAAAATCCAATAATCAAATTATCAACATTGAACAAGAAAAAGGTAAATTACAAGAAACCGTTGTTGTTTTGGAATTGAAAAACAAAACAACTACTGATGTTTTAGCTATTGTAAGAGATGAAAACAACAAAGTAATTCCTCTTGGCGGACAAACGGTTGCTCCAACAGCTAAAGCTAAAATTTATTGGAACCAAAAAACCGACGAAGTTTATGTTGATGCAAGCGGTTTACCTGAACCCCCAGAAGGAAAGGTATATCAAATTTGGTCGCTTAAATTACAACCCACTTTAACACCAACAAGTATTGGTCTTTTGGCTGATTTCAAAGCAAACGACACCAAAATATTTGCAGTTGATAAAACCTCTGGTGCAGAAGCTTTTGGTATTACGCTTGAACCAGCTGGCGGAAGTGCAACACCAACGATGGAACAACTTTATACATTAGGAAAAGTATAATTTTAGAAAAACTTAGTACAATAAAAAAAGGTTCAACGCAATGTTGAACCTTTTTATTTGTTGTGAAATTATTATCGTTTATAATATTTTCTAAACTTTGGATAAGTAACTATTCCAACTAAGGAAATACTTCCTAATGTGTAATAAATCCAGCTTAACGATTTAGCTTCGCCACTTGCATAAGAATGTAATCCTACTAAATGGAAGTTTACTCCGTAATACGTAAACAATATAGATACGAAAGCAAACATTGCCATCAAATTAAAAAACCATTTGTTACGTAAACCAGGAACAAATCGAGCGTGAATGACAAAAGCATAGACCATAATACTTATTAAAGCCCAAGTTTCTTTTGGATCCCAACCCCAATATCTTCCCCAACTTTCGTTTGCCCATTGTCCGCCAAGGAAATTACCGATTGTCAACATTACCAAACCTACGGTTAATGCCATTTCATTCAGATAGGTTAATTCTTTGATGTTCAACTCCATTTTCTTTTTATTGTTTTCATTGGTAAAAAACATCAATAAAAGTGATACAAAACCAAGAATAAACCCGAGTGCAAATGGTCCATAACTTGCTACAATTACTGCCACGTGAATCATCAACCAATACGAATTCAATACAGGTTGTAAATTGGCAATTTCAGGATCAATCCAGTTGGCATAAGCTGCCGTTAATATCATTGCCGTTACAAAAGCCGAAGATGCAACCGTCATTTTGGATTTTCTATCGAATGCCAATCCGAAGAACATAGTTGACCAAGCTACATAAATAATACTTTCATAAGCATTACTCCACGGTGCATGACCAGAAATATACCAACGAGCAATTAACCCTAATGTATGTACTACAAAAAGTAACCCGATGATAACATGCAATACATTTATTGAAATCGATAAAAACTTTCTTTCTTTAAAAATTTGAAAAATAACAAGTACAAACATCAATCCTGCAATACTGATATACCAATAAGGTAATTTTTGGAATATATTCAGTTTATTATACATTATCTCAGCATCAATTTTGCTATCGGTTGGTCTAACCTTGCTTCCATATTTTATTTGGAATTTCTCTAAACCGTCAAGCATCGTGTTTGCCAATGCATAATCTTTGGTCTTGATACCTTTTGCCAAAGCTTCAAGATAAAACGGAAACGCAGTTTTTATAGTATCCAATGCGGTTCCAGTAGCATGACTAAGTTCTAGATTAGAAACCCATTTGTTATTTTTATCGTTGGGTGTTGGATAAATTCTAAGTATGCTTCCAAACAAAGCCGAATTCAAAAGGTTTATCTTTTTATCGGTTTCAACGAAATCTTTTTCAAACTTATTAGGATTTGGAGTTTTATACGCTGCATCTAAATAAGGTGATAATTTGTAATTTCCTTTATCGTCAAAAAACTTCTTAAACGGAATTAACTCTTGTCCTTTTTCAACACCTAATATTTTACGAATACTATCATTACTACCTTTTACATAAACCAATGGAACTTCTATCCAAGCAAATGGAAACTGTTTCATCGAAATGAATACTTGGTCAGAATTCATTCCTTCATAGGTATCTTTATGGCTAACTTTTCGCAATAATTCAGATGAAAAGGTATTGATTGGTTTCATTCTTCCACCATCGTCTTGAATGATTAATCGACCAAAACGAGAAGCTTGAATTTCGGGAACTTGGTATTTTTTAATTGAATCAAGATAATTCATATTCGTTTTAGCTTGATGCGAATGATTATCTTTTTGTTGCGCAAAACCAAGTGTTGAGAATAAAACCAAAATCGTCAGCAGTTTGGCTTTTTTCTTTTTCACAGTTTCCAATTTTCTTTTCAACTCCGAGAAACGAGTGTTTTTTGTAAACATTATCAACATTAAACAGATGTATAAAAGTGTGTAACCAACATAAGTAATCATTGTTCCCCAAAAATCGTGACTTACTGAAAGTACTGTTCCTTTTTCGTCTGGATCAAAATTAGCTTGAAAAAAACGATACCCTTTGTGGTCAAGAATATTGTTCATATAAATTCTAGCATCGAATTTTTCGGTAGAATCAATTACGGTTACTTTACTTTCAAAAGAAGAATAACTTTTCTCGGTTCCAGGATATTTTTCGGCTATAAAATCATTCAATTTTAGACTAAACGGCAACGTATATACTTTACTTCCAAAGAAGAAAGTAAATTCAAGTTCACCAATTTTTACCATTACCGGTTCGCCAGTTTTCCCTTTAGAACCAACAAGTGTAACTTCTTTTTGTTCTTTACCCGAAGTTACTACTATCGTCAACGCATCGTCATGCGCTTTAGCTTTAAAATCACCACTCGATTTGAATACTTTTTTACCTTTTACAGCCATTTCTGGAATAACAAATTGGCTTCCGCTGACGTTGTACAACGAACGATACATCAAAGGTTGCACCGAGTCTTTCACGACTTTTCCTTGCAGTTTATCAGCCATTCGCATGAAAGTTCCGTCGAATGGAGTTGAAATGGTATTGTTTTTGGTATCAATATTAATTGCACCTTGCGTTGGTTTATTTAACGCAAAAAGCACATTGTGAATGTTTTGTACTTCACCTTCTTTCAACATGTGTTCGTGGCGCGTTCCATCGCCTGATTCTACTAATTTCAAATACAATTCGCCATCAGCGCTTGGTTCAATCGTTTCTTTAGCATCCAATTCGAAGTTTTTGTATTCGATAGAAAAAGGAATATCGGCAAACTTTTCGTTGATAGAAAAATGATTATTGGTTACTGGCGAAAGCAAAAGCGATTTTTCAAACGTTCGTCTTTTTAATTGACCTTTATAATCGCCATCAACTAGAACAGTTAGAAAACTTTTATCCGAATAGATTTGGTTAGCCGTTTCGCCTTCACGAATTGGCATCATGCCTTCATAACTGATGTATCGCGTTACAAATGCACCAACTATGATAAAAATAAAAGACAAATGCAGCAACAGTGTTACCCATTTTTCTTTTTTGTATAATTGATAACGCTTAATGTTTCCAATGAAATTGATGACAAAAAACAACATTATAGCTTCAAACCACCAAGCGTTGTATATCCAAATTCTGGCGGTATCGGTATTGTATTTACTTTCTATAAAGGTTCCGAAAATCATAGCTACAGCAAAGCTGATAAAGAGAAAAGCCATCAAACGAGTAGAGAAAAGAATGGCTAATAATTTTTTTTCCATAACTGGACAATTTGTTTTGTTATAAAGTGGCACAAAAGTAACTTAAAAAACTCAATTTTTAATGGATGTTCGTGTGTTTTAAGTAATGTTTAACTAGTGTTTTTTTGCTTTTTTTGTAGATTGCAGATATTCATTTATAACTTGAAAGAAAAAACAATATTTTTGAAAAACTAAAAACTAAATAAAATCGTAATTAGTAAAACAAAAAACTACTAAATGAACAAAACTACCCAAATCTACCATTATAGCTATTCCATATTATTGCTGATTTTTTTTTTATCAATAGAAAATTCATTTGCACAGTTTGTAATAAAGCAAAATGAAATCCCAAATCGGGTGAGCATTCATAATTATACTGAATATATTGATTTAAAAAATAAAGATTTAACTTTAGTAGAAGTTTTAAAACTTCCCAAAAATAGCTTTAAAGACATACCAAATGAAAATTATGATTTTGGTTTTACTACAAGCCATATTTGGTTGCGTTTTGAATTAAAGAACGAGACAAAAAAAGGGTTTTCTCTTTATTTTGAAACAGCGAGACCAATAACTGATTTTGCTACATTGTATATTCTAAAAGATGGAAAATTAGTTAAACAATATAATAGTGGTGATGCAATTCCATACAATAAAAGAAGTTTTGATTTAAGAAAAACTATTTTTAAAATTAGGTTAGAACCAAATGAAGTTCATCAATTTTATTTACATGTAAAAAGTGATGGTGAAATGTTAACAATGCCACTATTGCTAAGAAGATCAGAAGTATTGTTAGCAGAAAATGATTTCGAACAATTTATTTTTGGTTTCTTTTACGGAATATTGGCAGTTGCTTCCATTTTATATCTTTTCTTCTTTTTTGGAATGAGAGATAAAACCTTTTTTTACTACAGCATGTATGTGGTTTTTATTGGTTTACTCCAATTTTCAGTAGATGGTTATTTTTATAAATATATTGCTCCCAACGCTGGTTGGATATCTTTGCATGCGGTTGCCATCTTTGCCTGTATTGCAAACTTTTTCCTTGGAAGGTATGCTCAAGTATTTTTAAAAATAAAAGAACATAATCAATTCATTAACAAACTATTTTATGGTTTGTATATCTTAGTTGGACTATTATTCATCTCTCTTTTTATTTTTCCAAGCGCATTGCAATTTGCTTATCCAATTGCCAATGCTTTAGGTTTAATTCTACTCCTTTTAATTATTGCTTCCCAAGTTTCTATATATGTAACTACCAAAAAAATTGACTTATTCTTTGCTATCGGTATTCTATTTTTAATTTGTGGGTTTGTAGTTTTCATTTTAAAAAACTTCAGCATATTACCATTAAACTTTTGGACCGAAAATGGTTCGAAACTAGGTACAGGAATGGAAGTAATTTTCCTTTCCTTATCGATGGCAAATTTAATTCGATTGATGAAAAACGAACGAGAAGAATTACAAGAATTAGCACTTCAAAAATCAGAAGAAATGAACGAGCTAAAATCTTATTTTTTATCCAATATAAGTCACGAATTAAGAACGCCTTTAAACGCTATTTTAAACACTGCAAAAACAATTGCTAACGATACTACCGATGAACAAATAAAAAGCAACAGTCAAGTAATTAAATATTCAACCTACAGCTTACTCAGTTCAATAAACGATATTTTAGATTTCTCTAAAATTGAAAAAAATGAAATAAAAATTGAACTGGCTGATTTTGATTTAGTAAAAACAGTGGAGCATATTTCCAACAATTTTGCAAAAGAAGCCAAAGACAAAGGAATTAATTTCAGTTTCCAAAAAGGAGAGAATTTACCCGATATGGTTAAAGGCGATGCTGTAAGACTTAGCCAAATACTTCACAATATTCTAAGCAATGCACTCAAATTTACAAATGAAGGATTTGTAAAATTCAAACTAGACGCTGAAGTTGATAAAAACAACAATGCCAATTTTACCTTTACAATAAGCGATACTGGAGTTGGTATTTCAAAAGAGAAAATGAATAGCATCTTTGATTCATTCACTCAAGATAGTATTGATAACAAAAGAAAATTTGGAGGTTTAGGACTTGGGCTTTTCATAGTAAAACATCTGGTTAATTTACAAAACGGAACTATAAAAGTAGATAGTACCATTGGCTTAGGAACAGTTTGTACAATTAATTTATCCTACCAAAACATAGTTATTTCTAAAGAAATAGAACCTTCCAAAGAAACAATTAATTATGATTTGAATGGAAAAAACATATTGGTTGTTGAGGATAACGCCATGAACCAGATGGTGATTAAAATGATAACTAAAAAATGGTTGAATACCAAAGTTGATTTTGCCAACAATGGTCAAGAAGGAGTACAAAAACTTATGGAAGGAAACTATGACATCATACTAATGGACTTACAAATGCCTGTAATGGACGGTTATGAAGCTACAATAGCCATTAGAAATGGCGAAGCCGGAGAAGACAAAAAATCAATTCCAATTATTGCTCTAACGGCCGATGTCATGGAAACTACCAAAACAAGAGTAATTGAAATAGGTATGAATAAATATTTATCAAAACCAGTAGATAAAGACACATTATTCAGTATTATAAAACTACTTGTTAATTAGATTATTTAGTAAAATAGCAAATGAAAGTTAGTTGTTCATTACTATCAATTCTGATTTTTATAAGGTTGTATCTAAAATCGTCAATCCTGAAAAAAATCATACTCTTTCTTTGCCCCGATAATGTTAAATGGATTAATGCCCAACGCCTCGAAGCCTTTGATGGGTTTTTGATTTAACACCTTACCTATCATACTACTAAAAAGCGACATTTTGAGGATGTCGCTTTTTTCTTGTTTTGTAATGAATGCAAACAAATATACACTTTTTCAAATTAGCATTTTAACAAGCTTAATGTAACTTGATGGTTAAAAGGATGGGATTGTTGGACTGTATAGTACACCTGACAGGTTTTAAAAACCTGTCAGGTGTTGATAATATACAATCTCATTATAAATTAAAATACTTTG